>JAUWZH010000272.1 GCA_030615435.1 Candidatus Brocadiaceae bacterium
CAGAAGTGGAATCCTCGACTACTTGCGGGGCAAGCAGGAGGTGCTCCAGAAGATGGAGCTGCTCGGCCCCGCCGGTCAGAGCGACCGGAAGAAATCGGAGAAACTGCAAGAGGTCGCCGGGTTCTGCGCGATCGTGCTGCGTTACGTTCGTCTCTATCTGGCGGAGGCAGAGCCGATACGGGTCCTGGAATGTTCCTGTGGCAAGAGCTATCTGGGGTTCGCCCTGATCGTTCTGCTGGAGGAACTTCAGGGCAAGACCGTTTGGCTGCGGGCGGTAGACTCCAACCCGGATCTGATAGAAAGGTCTCGCGTTCTGGCCGAGGCTCTGGGGCTGAGGAATGCGGAGTTCGTGTGCAGTCGCACGGCGGATTTTCAGTCCGACGAGCCCTTTGACGTGGTGGTCTCCCTTCACGCCTGCGACACGGCCACGGACGAGGCGATCGCCAAAGGCATCGAGCTCGGGGCAAGGCTTATCCTTGCCGTCCCGTGTTGCCAGAACCAGATTCGGGGCCAGATAAGATCCGGGCATCCGCTGACGGGCATCACGGAGTTCGGTCCTGCGAGGTATCGCTTCGCTAATCTGTTGACCGACGTGCTGAGGGCGCAGTTCTTACGCAGCGCTGGTTACTACGTGGAAATGGACGAAATCGCCTCGCCGAAGCTCACTCCGAAAAACCTCTGCATTTGCGCCCGCAAGGTCAGGAGGCGTGGCAGGAGGCGCCGCGACGGGGAATACAGAAAGCTCAGAGACCTCTTTGGGCTCCATCCCAGAATTGAAACCCTGTGTCCCGGCGTGGTGGGCAACGGGGACGAATGAGCCGTTCGGTCCGCGGCGGTTTGCTCAGAAAGAGGAGAGTCAAAGGGGCATGGCGAAAACGAAAGGCAGGATCAAGCGTGTGGGAACGCGGGCGATAGCCCACGTTCACGCCACTTTCAATAACACGAAGGTAACGATCACCGACCTCAAGGGCGAGGTGCTGTGCTGGGAGACCGCAGGCTCTTGTGGCTTCACCGGCGCCCGCAAGAGCACGCCCTTCGCAGCGCAGCGAGCGGGCGAACGCGCCGCCGTGAAAGCAAAGAGAATGGGCGTGCGAGAGGTGGACGTGAGGGTGAAGGGACCCGGCTCGGGGCGTGAGTCCGCCGTCAGTTCCCTCGAGGGGGCCGGACTCATCGTTCACTCCATCGAGGATGTCACCCCGTTGCCCCACGACGGCTGTCGGGCGCCCAAGCGGCGCAGGGTCTGAGGGCGCTCGGTGCAGCCGCACGCACTCAGGAGGCGGAAAGTCGCTGGCGGCGGCGGCGGGGGGGGAAACCTCTCGAGGTTTGGGAAAGACTGCTCACAGAGATTCTTAGGCGAAGGATTTTCGATTCTCGTTTGCCGTCTGAAGGACTGAACGGGGCGATCCGCGGCGCTTTTCGATCCGAAAACCGCCAATCCCAAATGGATCCGGGAAGGGAAAGGCTGGACGAAGCCACCGCGCGGTCATCGCCCGATCCGACAATCGTCTGTGGAAGGCTGGAGGAAGCATGGCAAGATACGCAGGGCCGAAGTGCAAGCTATGCAGGCGTGAGGGAGTAAAGCTCTTCCTGAAGGGCGCTCGCTGCCAGATGGCCAAGTGCCCCGTGGAAAAGCGCAGTCGCCCGCCGGGCATGCACGGTTGGCGACGGCGCCGTCCCTCTCCCTACGCCATGCGGTTGAGAGAGGCGCAGAAGTGCAAGCGTTTTTACGGCCTGTTGGAAAAGCAGTTCCGCCGCTTCTTTGCCATAGCCATCCGAGAGGAAGGCAACACCGGCGAGAACCTGCTGGTGCTGCTTGAGAGAAGGCTCGACAACGTCGTTATGGTGGCGGGGCTCGCCACCTCCCGGGCTCAGGCCCGTCAATTGGTGGGCCACGGACATATCGAGGTCAATGGACACAAGGTGGACATCCCAAGTTGCCTTGTGAAGGAGGGCGATGTAATTCGGCCCGAGCCCAAAGACAACGTGCTGGAGATCGCCCGACGCAACCGCGAGGATCAGGGGCATCCGGAGCGTGGTTGGCTCAGCATCAACGATGCCGACCTCACCGTGCAGGTCACCCGGATGCCTCTGCGAGAGGAGGTGAGCGTCGTAGTGGACGAAGGTCTGGTCGTCGAATTCCGTTCCCGGTAACCGATGAACGGTCGCTTCCCGTGGTTGAGTCCCATCTGTTAGTCCGCTCAGCATTATTGGAGGCCCGTAGATGCCGGTAAGAGCTAGATGGCGCGGTCTTGAACTGCCGGTCCAGGTGAAGGCTACTCAAGAAACCCTGACAGAGAAATACGGGGAGTTCTCCGTGGAGCCTTTCGAACGAGGCTTCGGACATACCATCGGCAACAGTCTGCGTCGCATTCTGCTTTCATCGCTTGAGGGCGACGCCATTGTGGCCGTGGGCATAGAGGGCGTTCGGCAGGAATTCAGCGCCATGGAAGGGGTCAGGGAAGATGTCGCTGAGATCCTCCTCAACATCAAGGGGATTGCCCTGCGGACCCATACTGATGCCGAGTGCAGCTTGAGCCTGGAGGCCCACGAACGCGGCGAAGTGAAGGCGGGCGACATCGCCTCCAACCCCGACGTGGAAATCGTGAATCCCGAGCACAAGATCGCAACCCTCTCGGCCGACGTGGACTTCGTGTGCGAAATGACAGTGCGCAAAGGGCGAGGTTACATCCCGGCCGAGGAGCACGAAGGGCTGCCCCGCCGCATCGGCCTTGTCCCCGTTGATGCCCTGTTCTCGCCCGTTCAGCGCGTGGCCTACCGTGTGGAGAATACCCGGGTGGGTCAGAGGACCAACTATGACCGGCTGGTGCTGCAGATCTGGACCAACGGGACCGTAACGCCGGAAATGGCGCTGGTGGAGGCCTCCAGGATCCTCCGCAAGCACCTCAATCCCTTCGTGGAATACTTCGAGGTGGGCCGTCTGCTGCCTCAAGAGGAACCGCAGTCCCTCGCTCCGGTCAAGGATCTGGAGAGGCCGCAGGTCACGGAGTCCACCCTGTCTCTGCCTCTGAAGGCGCTGAACCTCAGTGCCCGCGCCTTGCACTGCCTGGAAGGAGAGGGAATCAAGACCGTGGAACAGTTGCTGGAGCGACCTGAGGAGGCCCTGCTGCAGATTCACAACTTCGGCGAGGTAACCCTCGAGGAACTGCGTGAGAAACTCTCGGAACACGAGCTGGAGATCGGACTCCTGGCCGCCGAGCAGTAAGGGAGACCCCCCCACGGGTGAGGGCCCGGGCAGGCTCACCTGTGCCTCTAAGATCGGATGCAGTCCAATGAGACACCAAAAACGAGGTCGGAAGCTCAACCGAACCGCCTCTCATCGAAAAGCGCTGCGGCAAAACCTGGCCAAAGCTTTGCTGGAGCACGAGCGCATCATCACAACCCCGGCCAAGGCCAAAGAGGCACGCCCCTTCGTTGAGCGGCTTATCACGCTGGCCAGGCGAGCCCTGCCTTACAAGGACACGGGTGATCGTTCCGATCGCGCAAAATACTTGCACTACTATCGGCTCGCCCTGGCAAAGCTCCAGGACGAGGCCATGGTCCAGAAGCTTTTCGGCGAAGGACGATGGCGAGAGCAGGAATCCCTGGCAGAACGTTACGCCGATCGGCCCAGCGGCCAGACACGCATCGTCCGCCTCAGCGGCAGCAGGCTTGGAATCCCCGTCGGACACAGCCTGGGTGAAATCCCCGAGTTCACCTACACGATCGGCGGACAGACCCGCACCCTCAGGCTCACCGGCAACCGCCTCGGC
>JAUWZH010000101.1 GCA_030615435.1 Candidatus Brocadiaceae bacterium
AGGGCGGTGGCACCCGACGTGTCCCTGGCGTTCACATCAGCGCCCTTTTCCAGCAGAAGTTCAGCCACGTCCTCATGGCCTTCTGAGGCCGCCTCATGTAGCGGCCTCCTGCCGCCGAAAGGTTTCGGAGAAACCCCTTGAGAAAACGCCGGGCAGTGATATAATGGGAGTCGATCTGCGGGGAGCGGCTGCCCTCCTTGAGCAGATCGAAAGACACGTAGGCGCACGGAGGCCGGCCCCGTGAGATTCTCTGGTTCAAGAGAGCGCGTGTGCCATCCAAAAGCAACCGTGGGGGTCGCGACCGGACCCCGGAGAGACGCGCCAAGACGCTCTGATTCCCTGCCTGCCGAAGCCTCGGCGGAGGCAGGTCTGTTGAACGACCCTCCCTGGGTTAACGACTCCGTTCGCTTTGCACTCCGAAAGCAACCCTTCGGAACCCGTAGTCTGAGGTTTTCTGATTGTGCACATGTTGACCCGGCAGCCCGCTGATGGCATTTGCGCTGGACGGAGTACAAGCAATGACCGATAATAGAAACATGCCTCTGGTCGAAAACGCACGCGCTGGGATCGTGCTTACGGCCCAGACTTTCAACCCGTCCATATTCACTGAGACATGGCTGACACAGAATGATATTGTTCCTGGCGATGCCTTCGTTGGCGTGAGGATCTTCTCTCCGGAGGTTGTGCAGTTCCAGACAGCCGATCTTCAGGTACTTGTCATACCGCCGAAGATGCAGATCACCTTCGGCATTCACGGTGGAACTGGCGGCTTGGAGTTGCCACAGAAGATCGCGAGACGAACCCTGGAGCTTCTACCCCACACGCCGTATCAGGCGCTCGGTCTGAATTTCGACTTCTTGGTTGCCCAGCCAGATGGTCAAGACTTCAATCGCTACAACCGTTCCGTGCTTGGAAATGGAGACAACCGTCTCCTCACCGAGTTCTCGGCTCTCGATGCCAAGTTCGGCCGCTACTTCTCGAAGAATCACGGAGAATCCCGACTCAAGCTTGACATCAAGCCAGTACAAGCTGGTCCGGAAAGCAAGAACCTGCTGCAATTCTCATTCAACTTTCATCATGACGTATCCCAACTCGATCCCGAGGATCGTGTCTGCAAGTTGACGCGATTAATCGAAGACTGGGCTTCCCTTCAGCAGTATGCGGAACGTCTTGTCGAGTTGGGGACCTCGATGTGAGGCAGAGGGCCAATGTCTACTAGTGCAGCCACGCAACCTATCGGAAGAATCAGGCCGGCTCCTACATTTCCACAGGAGGGGACCCAGATTCAGGAACCTCTTGCTATCCCGATGTCAGCACGTGCGGGCATCGTGGCGACCGGAGGCTGCCTGGATGCTGGACATGAGGCTGTTATAGGGCTTTCCTCAATAATAGAGATGGATGACCCTTGGTCCTGGAAGGGGGATCTGGTTCAGGCCAAGAACATCACTCAGCGCACGATCAAGTCTTTTCAATTCGGACGCCTTGAATGGCCCCTGAAGCATGCCCGCTTTGAATTTACGGACTTCGACCTTGCGCCTGCTTTCAACAAGCTTGATGAAGAAACCGCGCAGTTTGTAGTTGATCACGACCTGGCGACTGGTGTGGCATGGCTCCAAACTGTTACCCCTCGTTTTTTTGGTGGTGCCGACTTCGAAATCGATCTTCTTCCGGCTGAAGATGGGGAAGGCAATCTGCTGGCCCTCAAGGTGTATGGCGCGTTCAACTCTTCGGAATTCCGCAAGCGCAGGCACCGAATATGTGAGGAAATGCTTGCGGCTAAGCACAGAGGCCTCTACGAAGTCATCAGCATCTTCCAGCGGAGAGTGACAAGCAGTGGATGGCAAGCTTTTTCTTGGTACAGCTCGCTTTCTGCGGAATAGCGGCTTCGGCGAAGCGGCTTATCGTAGCGCCGTGAGCCGAGCGTATTACGCATGCTTCCTTGAAGCGCGCCAGGTCGCTTTTGACAACTGCAGTGAAGAGGCACTGAGGAAAGCCGGTATCAAGAACGTGCGAAGGATCGGACATGAGCCGTTGCAACGGTACCTGAAGAATAGCTCATGCAGGAACACACAGCAGCTGGGCGAGAACTTAGCCGGTCTACATGGCAACAGACAGGATGCTGATTACAATATGACGGGGTCGTTGAGCTCTGACGACTCACAAGACGCCATTGATGAAGCCCAAGCCTTCCTGGAAGCTTTCTCGCGTGTTGATCCTGCCAAGATAGGTAATGCCATGGCAGACCATATCAAGCTGACACACGCATAGTAAGGCATCCCCACCGCACCCCGGTCCGACCCGCCTTCGCCGAGGCTTCGGCGGGCAGGCGTTTCGAACTCCCACCTTTCGGCAGGCTCAAGGCAGGCGGGGTAAGTAAACAGCGAGAGCTCGTGCTACGTAGCGATCCGTCCTCCGCAGTACCCCTGTTACCGAGGGTGGAACCTACTTCGCAGAGTGGCAAACATCATCCTGCCGGACGGCGAACTCACCCCGGCCGAGCGTCGCCGCGAGATAGCCGCCATCCGCCTCGGGCGCGCTAACCCAGCGCCTCAAGGGCTTGCTTCAGCACACCCACGCTCTGGCGCACGCCGGGTGTGGGGTTCTCGGGATCGGCCTCGTATTCGATCACCAGGGCACAGGCGCTCGGTGAACTGCTACTTCTTCAGTCCGATGCTTACCAGCCTACCAGGACTGCAATACGCCTGCGGGTGGTCTGGGAAAAAGTGCGGAATCTGAAGATACACCATAAGCGCCGCGAGGAAGAACAGCGACCCGCGCCACCACATTTCCCCGGTCTCAACGGCGATCCGGCACCTCCTGGACAAGGTAGACGCGGTTCGGCTGGACTTCGAGCCGGCCGCCCTCCAACTTCACAGGCCCGGCCGCCATTACGTCATAGGCGCTCGCCTGCTCGCCCACCTGCCAGGTAAATCCCACGAAGGCCCAGAGCACGCGCACGTCGTCGCCCGCAGCGGAGGGCGACCACAGGACCCCCTTCCCTCCGGGCAACGCACTGGCGAAACGCATGTGCTCCTCCACCAGGGTGTAGGCCCTGTTCACGGCGGCGAACCCGGCATCCCACCACGCGTCCAGCCCGGGGCGACCTCCGTCCTTCCCGCCGAATCGAACGCGGTAGCACAGCCGGTTGGCGTAGCCACGGAAGTATGCCTCGTGCGGATCATCCCCGGCAGCGAGGACCTCCTCGTGCGGAAACCGCATCGCGCTGTCGCGGTAAAAGAATTCGTTGTGGCGAAGCACCCGATACGGCACCGCTCGCCCTGAGAGACCGAACAGGTCCGGACCGTTTCTTCCGAACCGGTAGCCCTGCTGCTGGGCGGCGCGGTGGAAGGCGATGGCCGTCGCCAGTTCATTGCCGCTGCCGGCTCCGCCACCTCCCGTCGGATCCTGCGAGTGCGCCGCCCGAGAGCCGGCTTCGAGGTAAAGCACATCCAGGGCGAACTCCCTCTTCAGCGCGGCGAGCGCCGTGCCGAGCGCATCTCCCTTCCCGCCTCCGGGCCCCTGCGGGCCATTCTCGTTCACGCCCTGCACCGCTGCGGGGCCGAGGAAGGTTCCCACTTCCATCCCCCGCCGATGGGCGAGGCCCACTATAGTTCTGATCCTCTCCCTTGCGCCTTCGGCGTCGGCGGTTGCCTCAGAGCGGCCTCCCCGCCCCGGAGCCAGCTTGTCGCAGCCGACGAGCAACCCCGGCACGATCACCTCGGTGCAGCCGGCGCCGGCCAGTCTCGCCACGCCCCGTCCGAGCTCCGCCTTGCTGAGCCCGGAAGACGCGTGGAGTTCACCGCAACAGACGGCCTGCTCCCGCTGCAGGCCGAAGGCCCTGTGGTAGCGCTCCGAGAGGTCGCCCCGCACCGCTTCGTACTGGCTCAGACGCTTGCTTTCCTCTCGGGCCACGGAGTCAGCGCACAGGACCTCCAGGGCCGGGAAATCGAGGCTGCCCGCCTTGCCATGTCCATCCCCGCAGAGCTGGTGCCAGTGGACGATATAATTCCACCCCCTGCTCTTCTGTAAGAGCGACATGCAGGGAAACGGCTCCTGAAAGGCGGTGACCAGGACGTTGCTGCGGGTGAACTGAAAGCTAAACCCCTGCAACTCCGTGAAAAGCGGGCGAAACTGGGCCCGGAGCCCGTCCCCGTCGAGACGGGCGGTAGTGAACTCGTCCTTCTTGTTCCGGATGACTCTGCGCGGCCCCTCCGGATGCCCCCGCATGTAAAGGACGTTCCCGGTGGCCCGGCCGTTCAGTTCCCAGGTGGCACGGTCATGCAGGCGGCAGACCCGGTACTTGCGCGAGCGGAACTTGTAGCCGTACGAGAACCCCCTCAGCTCCATGTCCCCGATCCGGCGATTCGCCTCCTTCAATCGCAGCCACACCATGCCGCCCCTGTCCCTCACCGGCTGCTGTGCCCACGATGCGACGTTCCAGCAATCCTCCCCGCCCCGGTCGCGCTCCTCCGTCCGGCCGGACAGGTCCACGTACGGCCGGAGGGTCAGGACAACACCTTCGTCGTCGGGCCTTACCTGTTCGATCTCAAGACGGTGGACGCGGTACCCGTCGGGGCTGATTATCAGCGGCAGGATTGGCAGCTCTGGCGAACGCAGGTCTCGCGTCCCACACCTGACCCGGCCGATGCCCCCGAAGGTCCCCCCCTGCCTGCGAATCTCGACGGAGACCCCGTTCTCGAACTCTACCCGGAAGGAGTCCTTGTGCTCTCGCAGTTCCATCCCCTGCCCCCCACGCGCCGCGTGTGTCGTGCGAGCGCCGCCCTGCAACGGTGCCCCGGAGCGAAGCCGCAGATGTTTTATAAGGGCCGCACGAGATTCCTGCAAGTGCACGCACGGCGGGCACTGAGGTGGCCGTCCGGCGGAGGTGACGGCCAGCGCTCTGCGGCATCGGGGTCAGTAAGGATGCTCCGGGGAGCCTGCGCGGGCCGACGTGGCCGGGGGTGGATTTGAACGTCCGGGAACCCTCGCCGGCGAAGGTATGCTTTTCCTCCACGACTGGGTTAGCGGTGCTCCAGGAGCAACTGTATTCCACCTTCGAGTAATCGTAATCGGGATCGGGGCTTGTAGTCTGCCCGTTGTCGTCCTCGAGCTTCGTGAGGCGCCCGAGGGCGTCGTAGGAGTAGCGTACCTTCTTGGTGCCCTGCACGCTCGCCGGGTCGGCTGCAGCAATGGCCGCAAGTGGGAATTGACATCACCTGATAAGAGGGCACCCGTGTGGCCCCATTTAGGCGCGCCACCAGGCCCGCTTCTGCTCGCACATCTGCATGTCCACAGCAGGCCAATTCCCATTCTTCCAGCTTGGGAAAAAGCCCCTCAACTTCACCAGGCGAACGGGTTCCAATACCACTGATCATCCAGCTTCTTCAGCACAATAATGAGACTTCCGTCCTCGGCAACAGTGACTACGCGGCCTGTTCTCCCACTTCGCCCTATTCTCTTGCCCAGGTCAGTAGTGTTAGTCAGCGTGGCTTTCAGCACTATGACGTCCGACCTGGCTCCGCGCAACGGGGTTTCTTCGATCGCCGCGCACTCCCACGTGCTACTGCGCACGACCACGCACTCGCTCCAGGCGGTGTGACGCTTCTTGAGCTCTTGTAGCAGCGCCGATGTCTTGCCCACGTCGCGCTGAAACTCAGCCCATATCGCCCTTGCCTTCTCGAGTTCGAGCGGTTCCCCATTGTCCAGCAGTTGAGGAATCGCCACTTCATACTCGCCCTCCAGGATGCGGGACGTGATGCGCTCAAAAGCAACACGCGCTTCCTCCGCAATGGCTTGTACGAAAGCCGAATCCTCTTTGCCCAGAGGCGTTCGCGGCGTTTCAGTGACTCTCGCAGCGGGGATTACAGTTCCAAGAGGTCTCCCCATAGCCTCGGCGAGGACGGCGTTCATCAGCGCTTGCGAGACGGGCTCCGCTTCTTGTTCCCGCATTCTTGCAGCGTAGTTGAGCAGATTATCGGGATCAAGGAGCCCTTGCAGATAATCGCGGCGCTCCGGATCGTCAACCTCGTCCAGAATTGCCTTGACCAGTTTCCCCACTTCCTCCTCTTTCTCTGCCAACGCTAATCCCCTAAGGACGGAACGCAGGGTCCTGTCATGTCGGCGCGTCATCGCGTCCGCGGCGAGCTTCTGGTCGGTATGCCACTGGAAATCAACCGCCTGCCAGTACTCCTGGTGGCCCATCTCCTTGAGCAACGCCTCGGCTTGCCCGATTCCCCTGCGGCCCATCAGGCCGAGTCCGTCCAATAAGGCGGGAACGGCACGCCCATTGGGCCCGTCCAGCACTCCGTGGTAGTTGTGGAGGCTAGCATCCCTGAACAACTGAACATCCTCCGGCGTGCCTATGTACCCCAGAATCCTCCAAGCCCCCGCGTGTTGTTCAGCGCGGTTCGGGTCCTTCACTATCTCCAGGAGCGCGGCTCTAGCCGCCGGATTGGCGCTCTTGTAGAACTGCCAAGGCACGCCCTCCTCCATGCGCACAGTCGTCAAGGCCACAGTCTCCTCGACGCTCAAGGTATCTGTTGCCTTTGGTGGCGGCTCAGCCCCGTCAACCTGAACACAGAGAGTCAACCAGATCAGAACAAGCCCAGCAAAAGCGGCGCGCAGCATGTCTCCAAGCATTTGCCTAATCCTTCCTAACCTGTAGCTTGCAGGTTTTTCAGTGAGATTCTTTTTGTGCGTATGTCCTTGGGCCAGCGCCCTTTGCAACGATCCCTCGCAATGGAAAGGCCATTCTTTCGGGCAATAGTCTGAGGGGATTGGCACCTCAACCGAGATGTCCCATATGGCACCCTGACAACAGAACTCCTACCCCTCAATTTCAAGTATATGCCGCATGCGGGGACCGGTCAACGCTTTCTGGGGCATTTGTCGGACGGAATCGTGTATTTGCTTCCCGCCAGGGGCAATGAGATCCGTCAGGTTGGAGGCTTTCCAGCTCTCTTGCCAGCGTTCGGGCGAACCGGCACAGCTCCAGCCCGGAAATCCGGGGTCAGCTCGCTCCCCGCACCTCTCTCAAGCGCAGCGCCGCCAGCAAGGTCAGAAACCCGCTGAACGCCACCACCGCGAAAAGCACCTCCAGGCTCAGCGTCTTCGGGTCAATCACCGCTCCGGCGAGCACCGCGAGAAACGACGCAGGAAAGGTTACCGTGTTGAGGAAGGCAATGTAACTGGGGCGGCGGTCCGAAGGGGCGCTTTCCAGCAGAAACGCGGTACTGGCTACCGCGTACCCCGAAAGCGCCAGGCCGACCACGCACAGCGCGAGCAGGTAGGCGCTCAGGGGCAGGTCCAGCGCCACGGGAAGAATCGGAACGCTCCAGTGGAAAGCCTCCGGCAGGTGCGGAGCCGCCAGCGCCACAAGCGGGTTGAGCGCGAACAACAGCGCGGCCCCGACCAGGCACACCCGGTTGCCCTTCGCGTTGCTCAGCCTTCCCCATACCAGGAGGGACAGCAGGCGACTGGCTGACATGAAACCGACGAACACCCCCGCCATGCCGATCGCACCGAGCCGTTCAACGCCGTAGGGCACGTAAAAGATGAGCATCAAGATGTTCACCCGCATCAGGAAACTCAGCGCGAGCAGCAGCCGGTAATTGGCATCCACCTTCAGGAGTTGGACGCCCGCGACGCACGTCTCCCGGAAGCTGCGCCGCTGCGGAGGGTTCTTGTTCTCCTCCTCGTACACCTGGGTCCACATGCCCCAACCGGCCCCCATCACGACCATCCCCATAAGGGTCAGCAGGACATAATTGCCCGGCAGGGCGACATGCTTGATGATCGGCTGAACGAGCAGGAAGCCGGCGAACAGCGCGAGACCTTCTCCGATCACGTTGCGCAGCGCGAAGAACCCTCCAAGACGCCTGGGGCTTATCGTCTGGCCGACGATATCCAGGAACGGCAGCGCCCCTACCCCCTGGGCGCTGCGCAGGATGAACCACGCCGCGAAGAAAACCACCAGCCACCCCGCCCTGCCTTCGGTGCCCCCGAACCACATGGCCGCCGCCATGCACAGCAGCATCGCGATGCGCACCGCCGAAGAGACCAGGTAGAATGGCTTCTTCCGCCTGCGATGCTCCATGGCGCTGCTCATGTAAAGCTGCGGCCAGAACACCCCGGCGGTCGTGAACGCCGCCAGCAACCCCACCAGAACGGGCGACCTCGTGCGTTCGTAGACGTATGCGGTCAGCACGAGATAAGGGTCTATCAGCCTGACCCCCATCATGTGCAGCCCGCCGTTCGCAATGCCGAGATAATAGTTGCGGCGCACCGTCCGCGTCCCGATCCCAGAACGCGTCTCTTTTGCGCCGGCGCCTTCAGCCATGAACTGTTCGTCCCGATCCAATGCCGGAGGGGGGGCCTGGTGAGGTCCTGCTGCGAAGTGGCGTCCTGCTCCTTGACCCTCGCGCCGGCGGGCGGGGCGGCGCGTGTCCGCCAAGCAGCGGATCGTCCGTCTCTCGCATCCACCGATCAAGCCGGCCGCGCACCTCTTCGAGCACGCCCTCTGAAGCGCGGTCCGCCGGCAGGTTGCAGGACTCGTTCGGGTCGAAGACCAGGCAAGCGCAGCGCAGAACGCCGGTTGTGGCCGGGAAAACCCCCCCGGTTTAAAAGAAGCCTCCAGCAC
>JAUWZH010000172.1 GCA_030615435.1 Candidatus Brocadiaceae bacterium
CCGCTGAGGCTCCACGCGCTGATAAGGGCGCACTGCGAGGTCATCTGTGTGGCCTGCGGCATGAGCGCAGAGGAGAAAGAGCAGATCGGGTTCGCCCACGCTGAGAGCGTCGGCGAGGCCCTGGAGCGCGCCCTGAGCAGACACGGCGCCTCCGCAGATGTGGGCACTATCGAGTGCGCGGGGGACGTCCTGCCGAAGGCAGGTTGCGGGGACCACACAACCGCACGAACGGATGCGGGAAAATGAGTGACCCCCGTCCGAGCGTGAGCGTGTTTACGACCGTTCGGGGCACCGCGGCGGCCGCCTGAGCGTCGCCCTTGCCCCGTCTCCGAGCAACTGTGGCACTGTCGGGCCCAGCCTGCTGAAGCCCGGGCAGAATGCTCCGAGGTGATGCCGGCCGCGCAAAGGCGGCTGCCTGAATCGCCTGGCTCTCGTGCGGGCACGCGATATGATTCCAATCCGCGACAGGAACCCGTCCGGCACGGTCCCGTGGGCCGTTTACTGCCTGATCGGGGTGAACGTGCTCGTGTTCCTCTTTGAGGTGCGGCTGCCGAAAAAAACCCTCGAAGAGTTCATTTTCACCTTCGGGCTGGTGCCACAGAACGTGACGGCTGCGCTAAGGGGAAAGGCCGACGTGGTGGTGGCGCTGATCGTGCCCGCCATCACCTGCATGTTCCTGCACGGCGGGTGGCTGCACCTAATCGGCAACATGTGGTTCCTGCTGATCTTCGGCGACAACGTGGAGGGCCGGCTCCGTCACGTGCCGTTCGTGCTGTTCTACCTGCTCTGCGGCCTGCTGGCGAGCGCGGGGCAGTATCTCCTCAACCCGTCCTCGCCCGTGCCGACCGTGGGCGCCAGCGGTGCGATAGCCGGCGTGCTGGGAGCCTACATCGTGTGCTGGCCCAGGGCCCGCGTGCTCACGCTGGTGCCTCTTTTCTACCTCGTGACCTTCGTAGAGTTGCCCGCCGTTTTCGTGCTGGGCATCTGGTTTGTGATCCAGTTCTTCGGGGGTGTGGGAAGCCTTGGAGCCAGTTTCGCCAGCGGCGGGGTCGCCTATTGGGCGCACGTAGGGGGTTTCGCAGCGGGCGCCGTGCTGATCAAACTGCTGCCGGGGCGCAAGCGGCCGCCGGGACGGCGTCGGCCACCCCGCCCATCCCTGCCGCCGCGTTACTGGCGCTGACCAATATGGCACAACCGAGAAAGACCGAACACCGTGGAACGGACGACGCAGGCGCCACCGCGACTCCGCACTGCCCACTTTGCCGATGCAAGATGGTGTGCCGCGGTCGCGACCCCCTCTCACGCGCACTGGGTCTCATGCTGGCGTATGCGGCGGGAATGCTGTTTCTGCTCTGGCTGCCCACGCTGAGTTGGGGCAAGGGGGCGGCCGTTCTCATCCTCGGCACCTACGGAGCGATCCTCAGCCGAAACACGCGCTCCTGGTGGTGCCCCCACTGTTGGTTCGAAGCCCGCGGCGGAAGGCACGGTCACTCGGGGACTTGATTGCAGCATCCGCTCGCACGGAACTGCGGCCCATACGGCGAGATGAAGGGGCAGAATCGGGAGCTGATTCTCCGGGCGATTCGGGCTTTACTGGTCGGAGGCAGAGTCGCAAGTGAGGTCCGCCTCAGCCCTTTCGGGAGAATCGGGGTCCTGGCGCTCCTGGTGCTCCCGAGTGAGGTCCGCCCCGGCCCTTTCGGGAGAATCGGGGTGCTGGCGCTCCTGGTGCTCCCGCACGAATCTTTCGTCCTTGAACAGCACCTCCGGTCGGATGGGCATGAACTCGTGGCAGGAACGGATGAGCTCATTGGATGTGCTCTGCTCGAAAGAGACCACTTCGACCCGGCACCCTCTGTGCTTCAGGGCATCCACCAACGGCACGAAGTCCCCGTCTCCCGTGACAAGGATGCTCGTGTCGAGTTTCTGCGAAATGGTCAGGCAGTCAACGGTCATCCCGACGTCCCAGTCACCACGTGTCGAGCCGTCCTCCCGGACGGTGAGTTCCTTGACCTTGATCTCGAAGCCGGCCCGACGCAGGGCTTCCAGGAATGCCTTCTGGTCAACGTCCGGTTTCTGCACCACGTAGGCGATGGCACGCACCAGCTTGCGCCCGTTGACCAATTCGCCGAGCAGCTTGCTGTAATCCACCTTGGACTGATGGATGGTACGGGCGGAATAGAACATGTTCTGAACGTCCACGAAGATGCCGACCCTCTGGTCTGTATTCCGACAGACCGATTTAGATACCACGATTGCCGTCCTTTCCACTAAAGCCACAGGCCACAACGAAACGCTCACAGAATCATTCGTAAGGCAATGTCCGGCGGATTTTAGCAAACCCGGACGCCCCTTGCAAACGAATCCACGGACAGTGCCCGTTCCCGCCGGCAACCCCGGCGAGCACCGTGCGGCGCGGTCTATGTGGCAGGACCCCGGTGCTGTGCCCCGGCTTGTCTGCCATTGTGGCAGGCCCCCGAACCTCAGACCATGCCGTCCGAAGGTCTTGCAGGCGGGCCTCAGGGTATTGCTTCCACAGCCGGTGCCGTCGAGCCGCCGGGGAACGGCTCTCGCCCTTCGGTATTGAATTTGCAGTTCCCTAAGCGAGCTATGTCTGTTTCAACTGAAACGAAGGGAAACGTCACGTCATGGCCAAGGAAAGAATAATCGGCATTGACCTGGGGACGAGCAATTCGGTTGTCGCGGTAATGGAAGGCGGCGACCCTACCGTCATTCACAACGAGGACGGCCATCGCCTCACTCCTTCTGTGGTGGCTTTCGCCGAGGGCGGGGAACGTCTGGTGGGAGCCAAGGCCAAACGCCAGGCCGTCACCAACCCGCAGAACACTATCTTCAGCATCAAGCGTTTCATGGGCCGGCGTCACAACGAAGTAGAGGAAGAGGAGAAGATGGTCCCCTACGAAGTGACGGGCGGTTCCGAGGAGCTGGTCAAAGTGAAGGCCCGCGGGAAAGAATACACGCCGCCGGAAATCTCGGCGCTGATCTTGCAGGCGCTCAAACGGGCCGCGGACGATTACCTGGGAGACAAGATAACAAAGGCCGTCATCACCGTGCCGGCCTACTTCAACGACAGCCAGCGCCAGGCCACCAAAGACGCGGGAACGATAGCCGGCCTGGAGGTGGCCCGAATAATCAACGAGCCGACGGCGGCTTCCCTCGCCTACGGTCTCGAAAGAGAAGGTGAGGAAAACATCGCAGTCTTCGACTTCGGGGGCGGGACCTTTGATATTTCCATCCTCGAAGTCGGCGAAGGACTCTTTGAGGTCAAAGCCACCAGCGGGGACACCCACCTGGGCGGCGACAACATTGACGACGCGCTGATCCGCTACATCGCAGAGGAGTTCAGGAAGGACCAGGGCATTGACATCCGTCAGGACCAGATGGCCCTTCAGCGCCTCAAAGAAGCGGCAGAGAAGGCCAAGTGTGACCTGTCCAGTTCCACAGAGACCGAGATAAACCTGCCATTCATCACCGCCGACTCCTCCGGGCCGAAACATCTGCAGATGAAGATCAACCGTGCGACCCTGGAGCGGCTCGCAGAGCCCCTTTTCGAGCGGCTGAGGGGCCCCTGCGAGCAGTGCCTGGCGGACGCCAAGGTGCGGCCTGAAGACATTGACGAGGTCGTGCTGGTCGGGGGCTCTACGAGGATCCCGCGCGTGCAGGAGCTGGTCAAGGAGATTTTCGGCAAGGAGCCACACAAGGGCGTCAACCCGGACGAAGTCGTCGCCGTGGGGGCGGCCATCCAGGGCGGGGTGCTCAGCGGCGAGGTGGAAGACATCGCGCTGGTGGACGTTACGCCCCTTTCACTCGGCATCGAGACGCTCGGCGGAGTGATGACCAGACTGCTCGAACGGAACACGCGCATCCCGACCGACAAGAAGGAAATCTTCAGCACGGCTGCCGACGGGCAGACGAGCGTGGAAATCCACGTGTTGCAGGGAGAGCGTGAGATGGCCGCCGACAACCGCACGCTCGGACGCTTCCAGCTCACCGGCATTCCCCCGGCTCCCCGCGGCGTGCCTCAGGTCGAGGTCAGCTTTGACATTGACGAAAACGGCATCCTGAACGTCAAGGCGCGCGACCAGGGTACCGGCAAGGAGCAGCAGGTCGAAATCAAGAGCGATTCGGGCCTCACCGACGATGAAGTCAAGCGCATGAAGCGTGAGGCCGAGGAACACGCCGTCGAGGACCGCAAGCACAGGGATCTTGCCGAGACGAAAAACCGCGCCGACCAGCTCGCCTACTCCACCGAGAAAACGCTGAACGAGCACGGCGATAAACTGCCGGAAGAGGACAAGAACCGCATCCAGCAGTCCATCAAAGACCTGCGCGAAGCCGCAGAAGGCGACGACAAGGAAGCAATCGAGAGGAAGGTGCAAGCCCTCCAGAAGGACTCCTACAAGCTGGGCGAGATCATCTACGAGCAGAGCAAAGCCCAGCAGGCCGGTGCATCGGGCCCCGAAGCTGGAGCGCAGCAGGAACAGCCAGCCGAGGAAGCACAGGGCGAGGAAGGCGAAGACGTGGTGGACGCCGACTTCGAGGTCAAGGAGGAGTAAGGCTCGACCTTCAGAGAAGCGGTCTCGCCCCATCAACCCTCTTGATTACCTGAGGATCCCGGAGGCACATTGTGTGTCTGGACAGATTCACCATAAAAGCCCAGGAAGCACTCGAAGCCACCCAGAGGCTGGCGCAGCAGCGCAACCACCAGGAGGTGAGCTCCCTGCACCTGCTGCACGCCCTCGCGGGTGAGCCGGAGGGCATCGTGCGCCCCATCCTCCAGCGGGTCGGCGCGGTGCCCGAGGCAATCCTGGAGGACATCGAGGGAACTCTGAACAGCCTGCCCCAGGTTACGGGAGGCGGGGCCGGACAACCGTATGCTTCAAACGAACTCTCGGAGGTCCTGGCCGGGGCCGAGAAGGAAGCCCGGCAGCTCACCGACCAGTACGTGAGCAGCGAACACCTGCTGCTCGCCATGACGGAGGACTCCCGCTGCAAAGCGGGCCCTCTGTTGCGCAAGCACGGCGTAAACCGGCACAGCCTCCTGGCCGCCCTCAAGCAGGTGCGGGGCACTCAGCGGGTGACCGACCAGAGCCCCGAGGATCGCTACCAGGCCCTCGAGCGCTACTGCGCCGATCTCGTCGAGATGGCCCGACGGGACGAGCTCGATCCGGTCGTCGGACGGGACAGGGAGATCCGCCGCGTGGTGCAGGTGCTCAGTCGCCGCACCAAGAACAACCCCGTCCTCGTCGGCGACCCTGGGGTTGGCAAGACGGCCATCGTCGAGGGGCTCGCCCAGAGGATTGTCAACGGCGACGTGCCGGAATGGCTCAAGGACAAGCGCGTGCTCGCCCTGGACATGGGGGCCCTCGTGGCAGGGGCGAAGTACCGCGGCGAGTTCGAAGACCGCCTCAAGGCAGTGCTGAAGGAAATCCAGCAGGCAAGCGCGGCGCAGAACGCCGGTTGTGGCCGGGAAAACCCCCCCCGTTTAAAAGAAGCCTCCAACACTACAGAGGCCGCGCGCAGCCTACTGCGCAAGAAGCAAGCAGGCGACAAGAGGGCGGGGGCTTTGCCCAACCGGTTGCAAGGACCCGCTGTGCTACTTCGTACGCGGGGCCGCAGCAACTTGACGCATGCGCAGCTTATTGCGTCCTTTTTTGTGGAAAAAGGTCTGTAACAGCATTACGGGGGGCCGGCCACAACCGGCAACGTCAGATTCCCGCGCAATCCTTCGCTCGGTGGCCACAAGGCCACCCTTCTC
>JAUWZH010000254.1 GCA_030615435.1 Candidatus Brocadiaceae bacterium
CGCCCGCCAGAACAAGTGCTTTCACTCTTGCCACCTTCGCTCTCCCGACCAGTCGCTGCACAGGAGAGACGCGTCAGAGCGGGCAGCGGCAGCCGTCCCTCCTACGCCTTTGCCTTCGGCCACAGCTCCGCCCCGTACCGCGCCGCCTCGCCGAGTTCTTCCTCAATGCGCAGAAGCTGATTGTATTTGCAGACCCGGTCGGTGCGGCTCGCCGAGCCCGTCTTGATCTGCCCACAGGCCGCCGCAACTGCAATGTCAGCTATGGTAGTGTCCTCGGTCTCGCCCGAGCGGTGACTCACCACCGCCGTGTAGCCGTTGTTGTGGGCCAGTTCGATGGCATCGAGCGCCTCACTCAGCGTGCCGATCTGATTGACCTTGACCAGGATGGAGTTGGCCACCCCGGACTCGATGCCGCGGCTGAGCCTCTGAACGTTCGTCACGAACAGGTCGTCCCCGACGAGTTGGACCCTCGATCCGAGAGCCCTCGTCAGGGCCGTCCAGCCCTCCCAGTCATCCTCGGCAAGGCCGTCTTCGATCGAGACGATGGGAAACTCCTCGCAGAGCCTGCTATAGAACTCCACCATGTCCTCGGCGCTCTTGACACGGTCCTCTTCCGGCTCGGCGGCGAGCACGTACCGGCCTTCCGCTTCGATGCCCCGGCCTTTGCAGTCCTGGCCGTAGAACTCGCTGGCAGCCGGATCGAGCGCAAAGAAGACGTCCTCGCCCGGCCTGTAGCCAGCCTTCTCGATGGCTTCCAGCATCAGCCTGTGGGCATCAGTATTGGAATCGAGGTCCGGTGCGAAGCCGCCCTCATCGCCGACGGATGTGCTCTTGCCGGCCTCCTTCAACACGCTCTGGAGGCTGTGGAACACCTCGGCCCCCATCCTCAGGGCCTCAGAGAAGCTGGCCGCCCCGAGAGGCACGATCATGAACTCCTGGAGGTCAACGTTGTTGTCGGCGTGCTTGCCCCCGTTCAGGATGTTCATCATCGGCACGGGCATCCACCGCGCGTTGACACCGCCCAGGTAGCGAAACAGCGGCACGCCGACGAACTCGGCAGCGGCCTTTGCGGCCGCCAGGGAAACGCCCAGGATCGCATTCGCGCCGAGACGGCCCTTGTTCTCGGTGCCGTCAAGGTCAATCAGGTACTTGTCGAGTCCTCGCTGATCCAGAGCGTCCCAGGCGAGTATGTTCGGCTTGATGACTTCGTTGACGTTCTCCACGGCGTGCAGGACGCCCTTGCCGCCGTAACGGCCCTTTTCTCCGTCACGCAGCTCGACGGCCTCATGCACACCGGTGGATGCGCCGCTCGGCACGGCTGCGCGTCCCAGCGCACCCGAGGCCAGCTCCACATCCACTTCGACCGTGGGGTTGCCCCGCGAGTCCAGTATCTCCCTGGCCCTGACGTCAATGATCTCGCTCATCTGATCGTCCTTCTTCCTCTGTTTGCCGATTGGCTCCTGAACGGGGACCGATGTGTACCAGAACCGCTCGGAAAAGTCAAACCGACGCCACGGGGCCGCACGCCGTTCAGGGCGCAGGCAACCCCGCCCGGCAGCGACGATGTTGGCGCTTAGGCGCGTGCTCTGGTAAACTTGACCTTGTCATGATGGTAAAGGTCAAGATCTGCGGCATTACGAACGTTCACGACGCCCTGTGGGCCGCTCGCTCGGGGGCAGATGCCCTCGGGTTCAATTTCGTGCCGGCAACGGTGCGCTACGTCGAGCCGCACATGGCCAGGGCCATCATCATGGAGCTGCCGCCGTTTGTCGCGAAGGTGGGCGTGTTCCTCAACGCTGAGCCCGAGGGGATCGAGGAAATCATGGACCTCTGTGGGCTGGATTACGCCCAGCTCCACGGCCGGGAAACTCCCGCGCAGTGCGCCCGGCTGAAAGGCCGGAAGCTCATCAAGGCCTTCCGAATCCGCACGGAAGAGGACCTGCGAGCCCTTGAGCGCTACAGGGTTGACGCATACCTTTTGGATACTTACGTGAAGGGCAAGCCGGGGGGAACGGGCGAGAGCTTCGAGTGGCGTATTGCGCGCCGGGCGCTAAGATACGGTCTCATCATCCTCGCCGGCGGCCTGAGGCCGGAGAACGTAGTGAAGGCCATCGCCGCCGCCCGGCCCTACGCCGTGGACGTGGCCAGCGGGGTGGAAGAGGAACCGGGCATGAAGTCCAAAGAGCTCGTCGAAGCCTTCATTCGGAATGCCAAGAGTGTGGATGTCTGACTGTTCACCATCGGGCCTCTGGGGTGTCCGGCGCCGGCTGTGTCGGGCGGCGCGGGCGCCTGCACTGGCTCTCATTCTCGCCCTCTGCGGTCTGCTCACGATTGGGCAGGCGCACAGCAACGGCCACGAGGACGAGGCAAACCCTCTTGAACGGCGCTTGCAGGGCATCACCGAACGGCTGCGCCAGGCTGTCACGCTCGACAGGGGAGCCCTGAGCGAGCGTTCGGACCCGCCTGCCAACCGGCGGGCAGGCCTCTACGCGCTGATCCTTCTCAAACTCGAAAAGGCCCGATTGGCCTACGGGAACTACTGGCCCGGCGCCTACCGGAACGAGCAGGTCAAGGACAATCTGGACGAGGCGGAGCTCCTCCTTCAGGTCCTCCTCACGGGGGAGGAGCCCCTCCTCAGGAAGCATGGGCGCCTGGAACGTGCCTATCTGGCGCCCAACGACAGGTCCCCGCAGCCGTACGTCCTCTACGTCCCCGAATCCTACGACGGCTCGGAGGACTACGGGCTCCTGGTCTACCTGCACGGCTACACCTCCACCCTGAACAAGGAGAACTGGGTGCGCCAGATGTATGTCGACGTGCTCGACCAGTACGCCGCGCAGGCAGCCTGCATCTTGCTCATGCCCTTTGCGCGGGGCAATACTGACTTCCAGGGCATCGGCGAGGACGACGTGATGCGGGCCATCCGCGAAGTGATGGAGGATTACCGCATCGAGCCCGAGAGGGTCGTCCTGAGCGGTTACTCGATGGGCGGGATGGGCGTCTGGACAATCGGCGGGCACTACCCCCACCGCTTCGCCGGCCTGCTTGCGCTCAGCAGCCGGTCCGACTTCTACATGTGGAAGGGGATCGAGCCGGGGGGGCTGCCGCCATTCAAGCGCAAGCTGGCCGAGCAGGAGTTCGGTGCGAATCTGCTTCCGAATTACATGCATCTTCCCTCATTCCTGATCCACGGCAGCGTGGACTTCGGCATTCTGGTGAGGCAATCCCGAAGGATGTACGGCCGCTTGCAGGAGCGTGGGTTCGATGCGCATTACGTCGAGCTCGAGGGAGCGGACCATTTCTTTTTCTACCACGACAAGGAGTGCCGCCCTGATCTGCTCCAGTGGCTCAAGAATTGCAGGCGTGCGGGGCCGCCGCGCGCGGTCGCCTACCGCACCTATACCCTCAAGCACAACCGGGCGTACTGGGCTGAGATCCTCGCCATCGGCGACTGGGGCAAGGCGGCGGAGGTGAGGTGCGAACTGAGCGACGACGGGGAATCCCTGGAGGTGACCACCGAGAACGTGCTGCTCCTGCGCCTCAAACCGCCCGCGGAACTGGTGGACAATCCGGCAGCGCTGAAGGTGACGTGGAACGGAAAGCACGCGGAGACCCATCTGGACAGGCAAGGCCGTGTGGTGCTGGGCGGCTTCTCCGTGGGTGACGCCGTCGCAGTGAAGACCCCCGATATGTGCGGCCCGGTGCGAGAAGCCTTCGCCGGGCCCTTCGTAATGGTCTACGGGGGTGAGCAGCACGACACGACGCACAGACGCGCCATGCAGGCCGCAGGGGATTGGAGTCGGTTCGCCAGGGGAGTCCCGCGGCTCATTCCGGCAGACGAGGTGACCGAGGAGCTCATCGCCGGACACAACCTGGTCCTGTTCGGCACCCCCGAAGACAACCCCTGGATCAGGAAGGTCATGCCCCACCTGCCGATCAAGATCAAGGATGGCTTCTACCACGTCGCCGGCCGAAAGTACGGTGCCGACGAGTTCGGCCTGTGGATGATCTACCCGAATCCTTTCTCGCCCGGGCGGTACGTGGTCATCAATTCAGGTCCCCCGTGGGGCACGGACCTG
>JAUWZH010000055.1 GCA_030615435.1 Candidatus Brocadiaceae bacterium
GTGCTGCGCAGCAAAGAAAGGCGTTGGGGTCGAGGAAACCCTGAGGTTCCTCGGCGACTACGCGCCTTCACCTGAGGAAGGTCCCCGGCGAAAGGCCGTCAACGAGGACGGCGAAGAGACAGAGCTGGAGCCGAGCCCCGAGGCGCCCTTCTGCGCCCAGGTTTTCAAGAGCACCGTGGACGTGCACGTGGGGCGTCTGGTCTACTTCCGGGTGCTCAGCGGCTCGGTGAGCAGCGGCGGCTCGGTGCAGGTGGCCCGCACCGGCGACTCCGAGCGACTGGGGCACCTTTACTCGGTGTTCGGGCAGGAACAGAAGGAAATCCCCGAGGCGATCGCGGGCGACATAGTCTGCGCGACGAAAGTGGAAGACATCCAGATTCAGGACACGCTTCGGGACGCCGAGAGCAAAGGGTCGCTCCCGCCGATCGAGTTCCCCAGGCCCATGATGTCGCTCGCGGTGAAGCCTCGCAGCCGTGAGGACGAGCAGAAGATCAGCTCCGGCCTCCAGCGCCTCGCCGAAGGCGACCCCACCCTGACGCTGAGCCGCGACCAGCAGAGCAGCGAACTCGTCATCACCGGCATGAGCAACCTCCACCTGGATGTCATGCTCGGCAAGCTGAAAGGCCGCTACGGCGTCTCCGCCGATACCCACGAGCCCTCCATCCCATACCGGGAGACCATCACCGGAAAGGCCGAGGGCCGTTACCGCCACAAGAAACAGACTGGCGGACGCGGGCAATACGGCGAGGTGTACCTGAGACTGGAGCCGAACGAGCGCAGCGCCGGTTTCGAGTTCATTGACGAGGTCAAAGGCGGCGCCATTCCACAGCAGTTCATACCTGCGATAGAGAAGGGCATCGCTGAAACACTCCAGCGGGGCATCCTGGCTGGCTACCCCATCGTGGACGTGAAGGCGACTGTCTACTACGGCTCATTCCACACCGTGGACTCCTCCGAGGCGGCCTTCAGGATAGCCGGCTCGCGGGCCTTTCAGGAGGCTTTCGAACAGTGCAGGCCCGCGCTGCTGGAGCCCATCGCCAAGGTCGAGGTGACCATTCCGTCGGAGTTCGTGGGGGACGTCACAGCCAACCTCTCCGGCCATCGGGGCCGCATCCTCGGAATGGACCAGGTAAGCCGGATGCAGACACTGTCCGCCGAAATCCCGATGGCGGAGGTCAGGAGTTATAACGCCGAGCTGCAAAGCATGACAAGCGGGGAGGGGACCTTCACCATGGAGTTCTCCCACTATGAGATGGTGCCGGCCCACATTCAGGCCCAGATCATAGCCCAGGGCAAGTCCAAGAAGGAAGACCGCTGACAGGGCTCGCGGCCGCCAGACCGAAGCATTTGTCCCGTCCCGGGCCGGCGCTCGTGAGATGCCCCGCCTTTGCCAACGCCGTTGGAGGCCCAGAGATGCTGAAGCCCTACATAGCCCGTTTGCTGGAAGGGGAGGACCTCTCGGAGAACGACTCCGAGCAGGCGATGTCCATCATCATGTCCGGTCAGGCCACTGAAGCGCAGATCGCCGGTTTTCTGGTGGCGCTGCGCATGAAGGGCGAGACCGTGGACGAGATAACCGGCTGCGCACAAGCCATGCGCTCCGCCGTCACCCCGATCGAGGCCGCAGGGCTCGAGGCCGTAGACACCTGCGGGACCGGCGGCGATACCACCGGGACCTTCAACGTCTCGACCGCAGCGGCGCTGGTGACGGCCGGGGCCGGCGTCCCGGTCGCCAAGCACGGCAACCGCAGCGTCTCCAGCAGCAGCGGCAGTGCGGACGTGCTCCAGACGCTCGGCGTGAACATAGAAGCGCCGCGCGAGATAGTGGAGCAGTGCCTCCGCCAGGTCGGCATGGGATTCCTGTTCGCCCCCCTGCTCCACCCGGCGATGAAGTACGCCATCGGGCCGCGGCGCGAGCTGGCGGCACGCACCGTCTTCAACGTCCTGGGGCCGCTGACCAACCCTGCGGGAGTGAAACGCCAGTTGCTCGGCCTCTACAGCGAGGAGCTTCTGGAGACAATCGCCGGCGTGCTCCGCAACCTCGGCACGGAAAAGGCCATGACCGTGCACAGCGCCGACGGACTGGACGAAATCAGCGTCTGCGATGAGACCCTCGTTGCCGAGCTGGACGGGGGCGAGATCAACCTCTGGCGCCTCGACCCGGAGCGGCTCGGAATCCCGCGCGCGGACATCGGCGAACTCCTCGTCAAAACCCCCGAGGAGAGCGCGAAGATCATCCGCTCCGTCCTCTACGGCCACCAGGGCCCGCACCGGGACATGGTCATTCTGAATGCCGCGGCGGCCATCTACGTGGGCGGGAAGGCGGGGTCTCTCGAGGAAGGCATCGAGGCGGCGGCTCAGTCCATTGACAGCGGCCAGGCCGCCGAGACCCTCAACAGCCTCGTGGAGCTGACCAACCGCAAGCCCGAAGGGGCATGAGAGCGGGGGGCGACAAAACGCCTCGCCCGCTCCGAGGCAGATCGAACGTTGAACCTAAAGCGAGGAGGTTTGTGCCTCGCCTTCAGCTCGTTGTTATGAGGCTTTCTGCTTCGTCCAGTACTCTCTGAGATCGTAGAAGGCCTGGAACATCACTTCCGCTATACCCTCGCTCACCCCAATTGCATCCGAATCGCCGTAGTTGAACACGATGAACCCGCCCTCCGGCGTTGACCAGTTTTCAACGAGCTCCCTGGCTTCGGCGCGGACAGCCTCCGAATCTTCCGTGGGCAACGTGGCCTGAATGTCAACCGTGGTCAGGAAGCACACCTTGCCGGCAAAGCGTTCACCGAGTTCCTTTATGCCGTACGCCCGCGGCTGCTGCATGTTGAGCACGTCCGCGCCGACGTCTATGAAAAAGGGCACGAAATCATTTATCTTCCCGCAACTGTGCAGAATGACATGCCAGCCGTGGCCATGAATTGCATCAAAAAGTTGCCTGTATCTGTCCAGGAAGAACTCCTTGAGAATCTCAGCCGACACAAGGGTGTTGTTCTGCGTGCCCCAGTCATCCGTCAGGAAAATGCCGTGAACGCGGTCGCCGAACCGTCTGGCAGCCTCGCCGACGTGGCTGATCTTGTATTCGAGAATCATGTCGAGAAGGCGATGTATTTTCTCCGGTTCGAGGTAGAAATCCTCCAGGGTCATAGCAAAGCCGTGGAGCATGTGGAGGCGCTCAATGAGGTTGAAGTGGCTCGTTATTACCACGTACCGGTCGTTCGCGTCCTTGATCCCGTCCTCGGTTCTCTCGAAATAGAAAGGGTTTCGCGGATTCGGCGGGCTGTAGGTTGCCAGCTTGCTCCAGTCCTCGAGGGGATGGTGCACGACCTGGCCCATGTTGTTGATCTCAGTTCTTTTCCATCCACACCCCCAGTCGTCTATGACGGGGTTGTCGAAGAACCAGCCGGCCTCCTGTCTGTCCATTTCCCAGCAGTCACAGACGTCGTGGGGGAAGTCCCTTATCAGAGCCGACAGCTTATCGCTCCAGAATCCTCCCAGGAAGAACGGCAGGCGCGGCGGCTTGTCGAACTCGATCGCCCTGCGCACGATTTCTCTGCTTTCCATTGTTCACCTCGCACCGGTTCAGCAACTCACCTGCACTGAGAAAACAATGCCCATAACGGCACAGGGGAGGCATACGGTAGAGCGTCGCCTGGACCCGTCATCAATCAGCAAACAACTTCGGCTGTCGCAGTGAAACCTTCTTACCGATGACTTTGCCTTGGAGCGCCCGCAAATCAACAACCGCACCAAACTCTACGAAAAGATCTTCGAACTCTTTGTAACGCGGCCCCCAATAAATCATGGCGCATGACATTGGGGCACCCTTGCCCTTATCCATTCCTTTCACCAGGAAGTGGAGTCTTGTATCGTACAGAAAGCAAACGGCAGTCGCACGACCCCACACGTACTCTTTCCAGTGCCGCGTGTTCGTCGCGACTGGAACAAGGGCAAGAACCTCGGAATGATAGTTCCTCTCAGCGTAAGCACACTTGTACAGCCAATGCTTGATTGTGCTTCCACGCTCACGATCTGCACCGTACGGCGGATTGACGTAGATTGTGGGATAATCCCATTCCTCTTTCAGCCCGTCCTGCTCTCGTAACATCCACTCTGTCTCCGCCTTCACGATAGACCATGTGCTAGAGCACGGATCAAGCGAGATTGTTCCGTCAAAGAATCTCTTCACGGCATCAACGTATTTTGGGGGAGTGCCCCAATCGCGACTCAGGGAATTCACCTTTCTTCCGGCGGTCACCTGAGGATATCCTCCCCGTTCTTGGATGCCAACGTTCCCAGTTCTGTTCTCAGGTCACGAATTGACCGGCCTGCCGGCGAGATGACATTGAACCAGCCCTCGACCCTGTGCAGGTTTCGAGAAAAATAGTGCCGCAAAGGCAGATCAGCGGCAAGAGCAATGCGTACCTTCGTGAATCGGTTGGCTCCTCGGGTACCGGCGTAACTCGCCAGAAACGTGTCTCTTATGCTTTCATAAGCTTTAGCTGGCTTCAGCAGTAGAGGTTCTACAAAATCGGACAACCCCGCGTCTGTAAGAAATAGGAGCCAATCGTACGACTGCGCAAGCACCTTGAGCTCTTTGTTGTGGTCGTCAGAGGTGAACCAATTCCCGTGATTGCTCACAACGCCCACTGTGACGGTGAAAGCCCTCAGCATGCGAGGGTCGTTCGAAGCAAGGATGGTTTGGAGGAACTCCTGGTAGGGGTGCGAACACAACTCTCCGCTGGCGAGTTCAAGTATGCCGTGCAGCGTACCGTCGGCCATCCTCATCTTCTGCAGTGAAGATAGGCTGCCCGCTACATAAGCGCCCTGCTTAGCTTTCTCTATTGTTTGAGGTCCCTTGCCGACGCCCTCCTCAACTCCTACTCGTTTGCACTCAACAACGGCAAACGGATGAGGAACCAGTCGATTGACGGAAATCGTGAACCCATTTTCTTGGGCCTCAACAACATGCGCGATGACAAGTTGGGCGGGGTCTTCATATAGTATGCAAGCGTTTCGCAGGGTTTGGTCCGTCGAGAGCAACTGTGTGGATTTGATGCGTTCGGCTAGCCATTCTTGCTGTCCGATCGCTGTGGCGATCTTGCGAGGCGTGATGGGCAACGAATGCGCCAGCAGCCTTACGGTTGCGATATGTATAGATGGGTGTAAGCTAAACTCAACATTGTGGGTGATGTCTGGGTTCGCATACTCGGGCAGTCTTCTTTCTATGGCGAGGTGTTTTTCGAGCCCCCAACTCTTTAGCAGGTAGAACGTGATAATCTCCACGACTGTTCCGAGAGCGCGGCCCGCCGCTTTCTTGGCATCTTTCGCGTAATAGAAAACGTTTTTCGTCAGGGCGCACTGGAGAGCGTCTACGGATTCGTAAGACATCTCTCGGCGTTCCTTTCTTCTCCGACCGCAAAAGGAGTCTGCCGGCCAGCATAGGACACCGTTCATCCTGCTCGGCACGTCCTTTGGACGCTGGTTCAGCACATCCTGTAGAGTATCCTCCGCACCACCTGTTTGTCGCCGAGGAGTTCCTCGACCCCCCCAACATTGTCGCAGCATCTCCGCTCTGCGTCAAGGGCTTCCGTCCTGATCCCACCAGCCAAGGAAGAGCTATGCGAACTCGGAGCCCCAGGAAAACCGGGCAGGCCGCCGCAATCTTCACATGAGTAGCTATGGCAGGCATCTCGAAGCTTGCCTAACAGGTACCTTTTGGCCTGCAGTAGGTTTCGCGCTGATTCTATGCCCGCAGGGGCTGCCTGTCAACGGATTCGGGGGCCGGAAACGTCTCCGATGGCCTTCAGCATCCACTCGTCATGGAGGGATTCTCTGTAAGCATTCTCACCCTCAGACGTACCCTTTATCCATGCTGGTACCAACCTTTTCCATTTCAGAACTGCGAGAAATCGGTGCCCGGACCGTAGTCTTTCCCACTCCATTCCGGCCTGGCGAGTTCAACCAGTCTGACTGTCGCCCGTGCGATTTCCTCTGGTCTGCGGACCTTGCCGGATTCAAAAGACTTCTTCGTTGAAGGTATCCACTTTCGGCCGGCTTCGGTATTTGCCTGCAGCTCGGTCATCTCCGTGCGAACGAGACCCGGCCCGGCCGAGAACACTATGACCGAGCTCTCGGCCATTCTAAGTTCCTGCACCATTACGCGCGTCAGCTCCATGAGTCCCGCCTTGCCACAGGCGTACCCCGTGCCCCCTACAGGTCTGCCCCCGTTCATGTTGATGATAATCCCCCGGTCGCGGTTGATCATGTGGGAAAGCACTTCTCTGATCATCAGCAGACTGCCGTATAGGTTCACCGTTACGTCATGCCACCAAAGTTCCGGGTCGACTTCATGCACCCCGGCAATAGACTGGAAACTGCCGGCGTTGTTGAACAGGACGTCAATCCCGCCAAAACGGCTCAAAGTGGTGTCCACAAGGTGCTGAACTTGGTCCCGCTGGGTGATGTCTGTCGGCAAGGCCAATCCGACCCCTTCCGCGCTGGCGATCAACCGTACCGTTTCGTCGAGCCGTCCCTTCCTGCGCCCGCAGCAAATGACCCGTGCGCCGTTGCGGGCAAACTCAAGAGCCAAGGCCCGGCCAATTCCGCCGCCTGCACCGGTGACAATAATAGTACTGTCCTGAAGTCTCATCGGGACACTCCTCTTTGTTCAGTGGCTCTCTATGTCCAAGGATGACCAACGCTCCAACGTGCAAGCTCAGCGGCCCTGAGCCTGTCGAAGGGTGCGCTGCAGCGACATGTTAGACGTCCCTGTGCTTTCTTAACCCCCTATGCCAATCCGCGGCACCCACTTCCCCGTTCTTTTCTTATAACTCCCATAGTGCTCTGCAAACCTGTCATCCAACAACTTCTCCTCATAGCTCGCGATGTAATTGTAGAAGACGAATATCACCCCCAGCAGCGCAACGGAAAAGAGCGAAGCCGTAGCAACCGACAGGCCGAGGTAAAACAAGATGCATCCTAAATACAAGGGGTGCCTCACATATCGGAAGGCTCCAGTTGATATCACGCCGGTGGCACGCCGCTCATGACTGACTACAATATGCCCCGACATAAAAAGATAAGCCGCGGTGACAAGCGCAAGCCCCAAGACGACCAGCCGAATATACAGCGGCACGTAGTCGGACAGAAATGTCGACATGCGAAGGAAAAACGAATCTCCCACCCAAACGACCAGAAACAAACCAAGCAATACCAACTGCCCAACGTCACCGAAAGGGTGTTCGCCGTTGTTTCCCTTCATTCTTCGCCCAGTCGTTCGATCTCGGACGTGTAACAGGTACCTTTTGACCTACAGTAGGTTTCGCGCTGATTCTACGGCCGCAGGAGCTGCCTGTCAACAGGTTCGGAGGCCTTTTCCCCCGGGTTGCGGGTGCGGTGTTTTCCGCTCGGCCACAGTCCGGCCGCGGCCTTCGGTCGGCACGCGCTATCCGCGGGTGAGGCGCTCGGCGAGGAGCCTGTGCTCCTCGCGCCTCGGGCCAAACAAGGAGAGGCAGCCCGCATCCCGCCATCGCGATGGCCAGGCGCGCGTGAACGAATGACTCCAGGCAGTTCGTGCCGGCGGGGGGACTGCTGATCGGGTACAGGCGGCAGGAAATCGCACAAAGAAAAACCCCTGCGCTCCGACAAAGAGCGCAGGGGCGGCTCTCATGGCTGAGGTGCCCGATCAGTACGGCGGCATCTCAGGCTGCTCTTCCTCTTCCTCCTTTGGCAGCTCGCCGACCACCGCATCAGTGCTCAGCAGCACCCCGGCGACGCTGACGGCGTTCTCGAGCGCCGTACGAACCACCTTGGTGGGGTCAATGACACCGCGTTTGACCAGGTCGCAGTATTCGCCCGCAGCGACGTCGTATCCGTAGGCGCCCTCGTGCTCCAACACCTTTTGCAGGACAATCGCCCCTTCCAGGCCGGCGTTTGCCACGATCTGCACCAGTGGCTTCTTCAGCGCCCTGCGCACGATGTCAACGCCGATGGCCTCGTCGCCGTCGAGTTCGAGCCCGTCCAGCACCTTGGACGCCCGCAGCAGCGCAACCCCGCCGCCCGGCAGGATGCCTTCTTCCACGGCGGCGCGTGTTGCGTGGACGGCGTCCTCGATGCGATGCTGCTTCTCCTTCATCTCCACCTCGGTGGCGGCGCCGACGTTGATCTGCGCCACACCGCCGGCGAGCTTGGCGAGCCTCTCCTCCAGCTTCTCCCTGTCGTAGTCGCTGGTGGTGGTGTCTATCTCGTTCTTGAGCTGGTCCATCCGGCCCTGGATGTCCTTGCTCGAACCGGCCCCCTCGATGATGGTGGTGTTGTCCTTGTCAATGACGACCTTCTTGGCGCGGCCCAGCTCGGCGAGCCCGACGGACTTCAGGTCAATGCCGAGGTCCTCGCTAATGACGCGCCCCGCCGTCAGGATCGCCATGTCCTGAAGCATGGCCTTTCGGCGATCACCGAACCCCGGCGCCTTGACCGCGGCGCACTGAAGCACCCCGCGCAGCTTGTTGACCACGAGGGTGGCGAGGGCTTCGCCCTCAACGTCCTCGGCGATGACGAGCAGGGGCTTGCCCGCCCTGGAGACCTGTTCCAGCAATGGCAGGGCGTCCTGGACCGAGGAGACTTTCTCTTCGCACAAGAGGACATATGCATCCTCGAGGACGGCCTCCATGTTCTCCTGGTCGGTTATGAAGTAGGGGCTGAGGTAGCCGCGATCGAACTGCATTCCCTCCACCAGGTCCACGGTGGTTTCGCTGGTCTTGCCCTCTTCGACGGTGATGACGCCGTCCTTGCCGACTTTCTCCATGGCGTCGGCGATCTGCCCGCCGATGTCGGGGTCGTTGTTGGCGGCGATGGCGCCCACGAACACGATGTCCTCTTTGCCCTTGACGGAGCGGCTGAGTTCCTTCAGCTCTTCGATCACTGCCGCAGCGCCTTTCTCCACCCCGCGCTTCAGGGCCATGCCGTCGGCTCCGGCAGCGAGGTTCTTGAGGGCTTCCTCGAAGATGGCCTCGGCCAGGATGGTGGCGGTGGTGGTGCCGTCACCCGCCACGTCGCTGGTCTTGGAGGCGGCCTGTTTGACCATCTCGGCGCCGATGTTCTCGAAGTTGTCTTCGAGCTCGATCTCCTTGGCCACCGCCACCCCGTCTTTGGTAACGGTCGGAGCGCCGAAGCTCTTCTCGATTATCACGTTCTTGCCCCGAGGGCCGAGCGTGGACTTGACGGCGCGCGCCAGCTTGTTGACTCCCCGGCGCACCGCCTCCCGGGCCTCCATCTGATAAACGATTCGCTTTGCTGCCATCTTGAACGAACCTCCCTTATTCAAGCACTGCCAGGATGTCATCCTCGGACATCAAGACGTACTCTTCCGCGTTGACCTTCACTTCCGTGCCGGCATACGAGGAGAAGATGACGCGGTCGCCGACCTTGACCTCAAATTCCGCACGCTCGCCGGACTCCAACTTTTTGCCCTCTCCCAGGGCGATTATCCTCCCCTCTTTCGGCTTCTCTTTCGCCGTGTCGGGCAAGACGATGCCGCCCGGGGTTTTTTCCTCGGCCTCGAGCCGCTTCACCAGGACCTTCTCGCCAATAGGCTTGATGTTCGCCATCAATCATGCCTCCTACCTGAACCGCGGTCAGTTATGGAACAAAGGACTGAACAACTGAAGCGCAGAAACTGCCTGAATTAGCAAAGCCTATGCCAAGCGCCCCTCCACAGCCACCCCGTCCCCGCGGCCCCCGTGAATCCTCAGCCATTTGCCTGCCAGGGGCCTCATCGCCCGTGCAAGGCGCCGGCAACGTGCCGTGCGACGCTGTCAACTTGACAACGGCATATTATCCCGCTTTCTCGCCGCCCTGTCAAACTGACAGACCTGTCCTTGCCACATTTGGCCGGTTGACGTACACTGCACCCCATGCCCACATCCACGCTCTATTGCAATACGTGCGCGAAGCGATTCGACCTGCGGCGGAACGCAGACGCGCTGAAAGTGCGCTGTCGCCGGTGTGGGGACCTCCTGCAGATAGAACTCCCGCCGGCACAGGCCGCCGGCAGGCGCCGCCGCGACCCGCACCTGAAGAGAACCCAGGGCGGATGCCGCACCATCAGGAGGATCGCCGCCGGGCGCCTCTCAGTCACCTATCGCGCCATCTACCGGCAGCTCAAGATGCCGGTGGCGGTCGAGGTCTTTCCCCACGACCGGCCGGGTTACGACGAACAGCGCATCATCGGCCTCTTGCGGTGCCTCGCCGCGGCCTCATCGCTGCGCCACCCAAACGTCGTGGGCATCCTTGAGCTCGGACGGCGCAAGGGCTACGACTTCGTGATTCGGGAGCTGGTGGACGGAGGCAGCGTGCGGGCCCTGCTGGAGAAGCGGGGCAAACTGCCCCTCAGCAGGGCGCTTCCGATCGCCGAAGACGTGCTGCGAGGCCTCTGTGCCGCCGAGAAGCAAGGACTGCACCACGGCAGGATCAGCCCGGACAACATCCTGCTGGACTACGACGGCCAGGCGAAACTGGAGCACTTCGGCCGTCTCCTCGATCCCGAGGACCTGAAGGAGTTCGCCCTGACCGACGGCGCGAACCTGACCGGACCCTGCTTCTACGTCGCCCCCGAGCAGGTGGAAGACTGCCGCGCCGGGGACCTGCGCGCCGACCTCTATTCGCTCGGCGTCACCCTCTACGAGGCGCTTTCCGGCCGTAGGCCCTTTGACGGCGAGAGCGCCGAGCAGATCATGCAGGAGCACCTCGGCGAAGCACCGCCGGCGCTCAGCGCGCTCAACGCGCACGTGCCGCACGAGGTGTCGGCGTTCGTGAGCAGCCTTATGGCCGGCGAGCGGGAGGAAAGGCCGGAGGGCCCCCGGCAGGCGCTGGAGAGACTGCACGGCATCGCTCTGGAGCTGAGCCGACGGCCGGAGGTGACCGAGGCGCCGCGCGTGAAACTGGGGGAACAGAAGCCTGGCCGCCCCTCGCTCCGTGCGGCCTCCTGGACCGCGCTGGCCCTCGGCCTCATCGCCGCCTCTCTGGTTCCGCTCTACATGCTGTGGACGGAGCGGGGACGGCAGGACCGCCGGGAAGCGGTCTCCATCCTGGAAGCCTCCCACAAGGGGACTGAACGCGTGCTGATCGTGCTGGAGCCATCCCAGCCGGCCGGGGCGGAGGAGCTGCCTCGGAGCGTGCGGCAGTCGCTGCTGGCACTGGCAGCCTTCCGGCTCTCCGGTTTCGGCGATCTCTCAGCCGTGGATCCCTTCCGAACAGCGGAGCGCCTTGCCGCAGAGCCCGACCGGGAGGCCGCGATGAGCGCGGCCGAGCCCGCCTATCTCCTTCGCATCGCGCATGCGCCCGGGCTCGGAAGGCGGAAGTGGGAGGTCTCGCTCACCTGCCGGGGAGGGCAAGGCTGGACCTTGCGCAAGGAAGCAGCCGGCAGCCCCGATCCGGCGGGCGCGGCGGCTGCCGTCGGCGGCGCCCTGGACGAGGTGCTGAGCGCCGCAGCCGAAAGGCTCGGCGTAGAGGACCGGCGGCCATTCCCGGCCGCCCTGGCCCCCGGCGGGCGAGAGGCGGGTCGGAGGTGGGAGC
>JAUWZH010000152.1 GCA_030615435.1 Candidatus Brocadiaceae bacterium
CCGCACGTTGATGCCCCCGTCAACGTAGATATCCATGTCGCCGCCACACATCCGGCGCAACGCGGGGATCTTTTCGCAGCCCGATTCCTGGAACCCCTGCCCGCTGGAGCCCGGCTGGACCGTCATCGCCACAACGCAGTCCAGTTCACCCTCCAGGCCACGGACCGTTTCCGCCGACATGTGCGGTTTCAGGGCGATGCCGGCGCGGGCGCCCCTTGAGCGAATGCCCCTCAACAGCCCCAGGGGGTCCTGCGCCGCCTCGGGGTGGAAGAACACGATGTCCGCCCCGGCATCCAGGAACCAGGGCGCCGCCGCCTCGGGGTTGGCCACCATGAGGTGGACGTCCACCGGAATGCCGGCATGTCGCTTGACGGCAGCCACCACCTTCACCCCCCCCAGAAACAGGGGGACGAAGTGGCCGTCCATGATGTCCAGGTGGAACAGGTCCGCCCCCGCCTCCTCCAGCTCGCAGACAACATCCGCCAGATGGGCGAGGTCAGCATCCATCAGGGCCGGCGCTATCTTGATCTCCACAGCACTCCACCTTTCCAGCCTGTTGCAGGGCCGCGAGGGCGGGCAGTTGCTTGCCCGCCAGGAAGTCCAGGCACGCCCCACCTCCGGTGGACACGTGGCTCATTTCGTCCTGAAGCCCGAGCTCCTCGACGATCTCGGCGGTCTCCCCGCCTCCCACGATGCACGTGCCCGCGCAGGAGGCCATCGCCCTGGCGATGCGGCGCGTGCCCCCGGCAAACACATCTATCTCCATGTAGCCCACCGGGCCGTTCCAGGTAACCAGTCTGGCCCCCGCGATCTCCTTCTCATAGAGCCCGGCGGTCTTCGGCCCGATGTCCAGCCCGATCATTCCGTCGGGGATTTCCCGCTCCACCGCGACGGGCTCGGCGTCTTCTCCGATCTCCTCGGCACAGAGGTGGTCGCAGGGTAGGACGATCTTGCCGCCTGCCCGCCGCAGGAGCTCTCCTGCGAGCTCCAGCTTGTCCTCCTCCACCATGGAGTCCCCCACGGGGATGCCCCTGTATTTCAGGAAGGTATAGGCCATGGCACCGCCGATAAGCAGGAGGTCGGCCGCGTCCAGGAGGTTGCGGATGGCGCCTATCTTGTCCTTCACCTTGGCCCCGCCCATGATGGCCACGAACGGATGCTCGGGCTGCTCGGTGGCCTTGGAGAGGTACTGGACCTCTTTTCGGATGAGGAAACCCGCCACGGAGGGCAGGAACTTCGTGACGCCCTCGGTGGAAGCGTGCGCGCGGTGGGCCGTGCCGAACGCGTCGTTGACGTAGAAGTCGGCCGCCGAAGCCAGCTCCCGCGCGAACTCCGGGTCGTTGTCTTCCTCCTCGGGGTGGAATCGCAGGTTCTCCAGCACCAGCACCTCCCCCCCTGCCATCTCCGCCACCATCTTCCTGACCTCGTGCCCGACGCAGTCCGGGGCGAATCCGACCGATGAGTCCAGCAGCTCCGAGAGCCTCTCGGCCACCTTCTTCATGCTCAGTTCGGGGGCTGCTTTCCCCCTGGGGCGGCCCAGATGGCTCATCAGGACCGTCCTGGCGCTGCGCTCCACGGCGTAGCGGATGGTCGGCAGGGCCTGTCGAATGCGCAGGTCGTTGGTGATCCGCCCGGTCTTCTTGTCCAGGGGCACGTTGAAGTCCACCCGCATCAGTATCGCCTTCCCAGCGATGGCGTCGCCGAGGTCCTGGATCGTTCTCACAGCCATTGTCTCCATCGAGAAAGCCGCCGAACAGGCATAGGAAGCCCCCCCGCCGCCAGCGGAGCCCCCCGCCTCAGTTCGCCTCGTCTGCCAACGGTCGCCCCCGGCGCCCTCAGAGTTCGGCCGCCTTCTCCATCAGGTCGGCCAACCTGTTGGAATAGCCCCACTCGTTGTCGTACCAGCTCAACACCTTCACCATCCTGCCGGTCACCATGGTCTGTTCGGAATCCAGGCTGGAGCTGGCGGGGTTGTCAATCACGTCGGAACTCACGATGGGGTCCTCGCAGTACTCGAGGATGCCCTTCATCGGTCCCTCGGCAGCTTCCCTCATGGCGTCGTTGACGCCGTCCCGCGAAGGCTCCTTCTCGCACCAGACCACCAGGTCCACGATGGACCCGCAGGGGACCGGCACGCGCAGGGCCAGCCCGTCGAGTTTGCCGGCGATCTCGGGGATAACGGCCCCGATGGCGGAAGCGGCGCCCGTGGTCGTGGGGATGATGTTTATGGCGGCGGCGCGCCCGCGGCGCACGTCCTTGTGAATCTGATCGCACACCACCTGGTCGTTCGTGTAGCCGTGAACCGTCGTCATGAGCCCCCGCTCGATGCCGAAGGAGTCGCTCAGCACCTTGGCGATCGGCCCAAGGCAGTTGGTGGTGCAGGAGGCGTTGGAGATGCACGTGTGCTCGGGCTTGAGCATCTCGTCATTGACCCCGAGCACGATGGTGGCGTCCACCTCGTCCTTGGCCGGAACCGTCAGCAGCACCTTTTCCGCCCCGGCCGCCAGGTGGTCGCCGTAGCCCCCCTTCTCGCCTGAGCGCGTGCGGAACACCCCGGTGGACTCAACGGCGAAGTAGACGTCCATCTGCTCCTCTTTCCAGGGCAACTGCTTCGGATCCTTGATGGACAGAACGGGGACGCTCCTGCCGTCCACCACGATGCCCTCGCCATCCGCCGAGACGTCCGCCGCGAAAACGCCGTGCACGCTGTCGTACTTCAGCAAGGCAGCCAGAGTCCCAGCGTCCGCCAGGTCGTTGATGGCCACGACCTCGAAGTTCTCCCTCTCGTGCAGGATGCGGTAGAGCATCCGCCCGATTCGGCCAAAGCCGTTAATGGCGACCCTTATGGCCATTCCGTCAGTCTCCTTTCTGTGAACTCGGACAGCAAAAGCGGAGCGGCTCGAAAACCGCGTCTGGGGACTCCCCCTTTTCGCATTGATTCGGTGGTGCGGGCGCGGCCCTCCGCCCGAAGCTCGAAGGCTGAGCTCTGCGGCGGAATATACCGGTCGCACGCCCGATTGTCAAGGAGAACGCCCCCCATCCAGGCGCGCCTGGCAGGCGGGAAGTTTCCTGCGATAGCAGGGCTTCTGAGGGAGTCGTTCTGGGTTCGGGCAACGGCCCCCAGGCGGACCGCAGCAAGTCGCCGACGCGCCAAGGCCGCCGACGCACTCTGCGTCCCTACGCATGTTCCCCGTGGGCGCTGAGCACCCGGCGCGCCTGCTCCACGTCCCGGGCGATCTGCTCGACCAGGGCCTCCGCCGTGGCGAAACGCCTCTGCGGGCGCAGCCACCGGGCGAACTGGACCTCCAGATCCTCACCGCAGAGGTCCAGGCGTGCGTCCATGACGTGGACCTCCACAACGGAGGAGTCCGTCCGGCCCCAGGCAAAGGTCTCCCGGGTGCCCACACTGGTCACGCAAGGGCGCCACCTGCGCCCGCTCCACACCCGGCCGGCGTAGACCCCCTGGCGGGGCACCAGTTCGCTGCTCACGTCGAGATTCAAGGTGGGGTAGCCGAGTTCCCTGCCGCGGCCGGCCCCGGCGACTACCTTCCCCAGCAGCGAGAAAGGGCGTCCCAGGAGCGCGGCGGCCCGCTCCAACTCTGCGGCGTGGACAGCGCTGCGGATGGCGGTGCTGGAGACGACCTCGCCCCCGACGCTGACCGGGGGCACCTGCTGCACCGCCAGTCCGAGCTCAGCGGACATCTCCCTGCAAAGCTCCACCCCTCCCTCGCCCCCACGACCGAACCGGCAGTCCGGCCCGACCACGAGCAGGCGCGCCTTCAGCAGGTCGCGGAAGACCGTCCTGGCGAACTCTGCGGCCCTCATCGCGGCCACCCGCACGCCAAAACGGATCACCAGGCACACCTCGAGCCCGAGGTGCTCGAAGAGCCTCACGCGATGTTCCAGAGAGGTGATGCACGGCTGCTGCGGCCCCTGGAGAACCTGCCGGGGATGACGATCAAAGGTGAGCACGACCGGGACCGCGCCGCACCGACGGGCGGCCTCCACCACCTCTGCGAGGACCTTCTGGTGGCCGAGGTGCACCCCGTCGAACACGCCGAGGGTCGCCACGCTGCAATCGAGGGGGGGCGCCTTCTCGCCCGGCCAGCGGAACACTTCCATCGCGCCTATTTCTCCGCTTCGGACGGCGCCGGCGACTCTTCCAGCAGCCCGTCCAGCCAGTCCCTCACCGCCTGCCGCCTTCTGCGGAACGACGCGAACGCCCGGCGGAACTCGCCGCCCTCGTGGAAAAGCGCCGTGTCGGCGGGCTTCTCTGCCAGTTTCTCAATGACGTAGCAGGCGGGATCGGGGTGCCCTTCCGTAACGACCGCGAGCTCTTCGGCAGCCAACTCGAATGCCACTCGAACCACGCTCGGGCGGCCCTTGCCGACGGCGAGGATATAGGTGTTGTTGCGGGACAGAAAGTCCGTTTCCCTCAGCTCCAGCACCGACGCCCCTGCGGTCGCTTCGCCTTCGCCCTCCTCCCCTTCGTCCCGGCCGTCCCCTTCCGGCTCGGGCATGCCGAGCAACTTCGCCAGACGCTCGTTCATCTCGCGAAGCGCCTCGTCGAGCGAGGATTCCGCCGCGCTGTTCTTGAGCTTCTCGGCCACAGTCTGCGCCCTCTCCAGGGCCTTCGCCTGAAGCAGGTCGCGCTTTGCCTGATCCCGCACCTCCTCAAAGGGCCTGGACTCAGGAGGGCGGCGTTCCAACACCTGGAACACCACCGGCCCCCTCGGCGTCTGGAGGAAGCCGTAGGAGTTCACCTCCATGCCTTCCTCGAAGATGCGGGCGGCGACTGTCGGTCCGCCGGGGAGCCGCAACTGCACCTGCTTGCGCGTCAGCCACGCCTCGCCCGCTTCATTGCTGGGGGACTCATAGCGAAGATCGTGGCGGTTGGCCATCAGTTCGAGGGGAAACGGCTGGTTCACGTATTGCCCGGCGACCCTCTCCAGGTCGTCCAACATTTTCTCCACCCGCTCGCGTACTGCATCGGCGGCCTTTTGGGTGAGGAGCCTATCGCGGATATTCTCCTGCACCTCCGCGAGGGGCCTGTAGGCGGGCTCGTCTTCCTTCTCCCCGGCTGCCTCGGGAGGCCCCTCGGCCTCCTCAGGGGTTCCCTCAAGCTCCTCAGCGGGTTCTTCGGCCTCTTCGGCCGCTTCTTCGGCTTCCTCAGGGGCCTCCTCGGCTTCTTCGGGGGTTGCCTCGGCCTCCTCGTTCTGCTCCGCCTGCCCCTGCTCGTCCGCCTCGCCCGCTGCCTCCTCGTCTGGCTCCTCGGTGCGAGGCTTTGCCTCCTGCAGGATGACGAACTCAGCCTTGTGCTCCTCGTAGTAGGCGGCGACCTCCTCATCTGAGACGCTCACCTTGCCCTTGAAATCCTCTCTCGGGGCAAAGGCATAGTCGAGCCGCACACTCTCGGGCGCACGGTAGCCGACCATTCCTGCCCTCGGATCGGGTTCGAGGTCCTTGTGTTCCTCGTAGAAAGCCAGGACTTCCTCGGGCGTCGCATCCACCAGCGGGAGGAAGACCTCCGGCTTCAACTCCACAAGGCGCACCTTTGCGCTTCTGCCCCAGTAGTCGTAGTCCATCCACAGCTCCGGCACGCCGAGCTGGGCCGACTCCTGGTGGTAGGTGTAGAGTTTCAGGATCTTCAGTAAGTTCCCAACGGCCCTCCGCAGCTCCGGATCGTCCGCCGCCAGACCGGTGAAGGCGAAGACGTTCTCGATGTCTTCGCTTGTGACCTGAATCCCGGCGGCCTCGACCTCCCGCACCAGCACGAGGTATCGCCAGGCGGCCTCGAACGTAATCCTTCCTCCCTCACGGGGAGAGCCCTGCTGACCCGTGAAGATGAACTCTCCGATGGGACTGGCCCTGTTGAGAAGTCCGTAGCGCGCGCACTTTTCCAACTGCATCGCGGCTTGGCGCACGGCTTGGTTGCTAACGGGCTCGCCGCGGATCTCGCCGCGCTCCTCCCTGCCCCTTCGCGCGAAGTAATTCAGCGCCGGCAGAGTTCCCCACACCGCCATGAGCACCCCGACCAGGACGGCCATCAGCACCCTCCGATGCCGCCGGAACCAGTGCATTCCCATCGAACGTTACCCCTTCGAATCAAGTCAATTGGTCAACCCGGCATGAGAAACATCCTGAGAAGCCATCGCGCCGGAAGTGGCACGCGCGCGCGTCCTCCCAACCCTCCAGGCCTGGGGAGGCCGAACGCTTCCTTGAGGTTGCCGTTGATGCCATGAGTAGCCCGTGCAACCGGAAATGATAATCGCGCCGCCGAAGAATATCAACATGCAGCGCCCCGAAGCGAGTTCCTGCTGTAAAACCCTTTACGTACCGGCAAGACGGGAGCATTTAAAAACAGCATACAGAGCAAAACTGCGGAGCGCGGCGTAGAACGGCGAAAAGCAAGCAATTCAAGCGAAGCGTGCCCTTGTGGGCCGCAAGCGTAGAATTGA
>JAUWZH010000098.1 GCA_030615435.1 Candidatus Brocadiaceae bacterium
ACCTGTTCCTTGATCAGCTCCTCGCTCCAGCGGTGGCGCTTGTAGACCTCGTCGGGATTGATGCCGGCGGCCTCCAGGGCCCGGTCCCAGCTCCGGTAGCGCTTCAGGGCAGCGTTGAAGAGTCTACAGTCCTCCTGCTGCATGGACTTGGAGTTGAGCTCCAGGCCCGCCCTCGCGCGTTCCTCGATGCGGCGGATGACCTTTTCCTCGTTCCAGGACTCGTAACGCCGCACCTCGGAGGGATCAATCCCTGCGGCACACAGGGCCCCGTCCCAGCTGTTGAAGCGCGAGCTCCGAATCGCCGCGTAAGCCATCCCCGAATAGTCGGGATGTCTCGAGATGTTCGTCCAGGAAAGATCCACCCCGCTATCACGGGCCGTGTGAACGGTCTCGATGATCTTCTGTTTCGTCCACTTGGGTATTCTGCGCACGTTCTGATCGTAGTCAATGCCGGCAGCCTCAATCGCCCTTTTCCAACTGCCGAAGTGATAATTCGCAGCGCTCAATAGACCTTGGCTCTGGCGGGCGACGCGATTGTAGGAAAGATCTTCCCCACGCTCCCGAAGGCGACGAATGTGGGCGATGATCTTCTCCTGGGTCCAGTGCGCGGCGGGGCCATTCCCGCACATCATTCCCCCCCTTTTCCCCAGGCACGAGCGACCCCGTACTTGACGGCCGACGATCGTGGCCCCCTGCTCTCGCGAATGAAGGGACCCGACACCTGAACGGCACTAAGCTGCCATCACGACAAACGCTCATGTAGAGCACCATTATCTTAACATAGACTGCTCCGCGTGTAAATGAGCCGCTGCCGCTCGAGGCAACCACGTCGTCACCTCTGGGGGCCGATGACCCATTTCAGCAGGCGCAGCCGGACGGCGTCCCGGACCATTCCCTGGCAATACGTGTCGGCCAGGTCCGCCCTTTCGCGCGCCGAGAGCGTGTCCCTCAAGGTGCTCAGCAGGCGGCGGAGCTCCATCCCCCAGAGCACTTCCTTTGCCACGGGCGGCATCCACGAAAGGCGCCAGGCAGTGTCCAGGCGCTCAAAGAACAGCCCGCCAGATGCGTCAACGTAGATGCTGGCCGCACGCAGGTCCCCGTGGAAATGACCGGCGCGATGAAACCGCCAAAGCAGCCGCACAAGGCGCCGGATGAGGCCCCCGCGATCGGACACCGAGCGCAGCGCAGCAGAAAGGGGCTCCGCCCCGCCGAGCTCTTCCGCGACGATCACCTGTTCGCGGCACAAGGGCGACCGCGTCTCCATGTAGCAGACGGGCACTCGTGCCGCGAGGGCCGCGCGGAGCAGGCGAAGCGCTGAGCGCCAGTAGTTCCTGGTTCCCAGGCTGCGGATCAGGCACCGGGGCCACTGCAAGACGGTGCCGGTGCGGCCGTGTCTGCGCACCAGCAGCGGCCGGACCTCTCCGTCCACCATCGCCTCGACACGTTCGTCCCACGGGCCACCGGGAGGCCTCGCCAGTCCCGCCTGCCGCGCCACGGCGAGTTCTGCGAGGAACCGATAGAACTCCGGCGCGCTGTAGCACGTGGCAATCTGGCCGCGCCAGCGCCCGAGCTCGAACCCGACGGAGAACGGTCGGCGAATAAGCCCCTCGGCGGCCCGGACCTCCCCGCCGCCGTCCAGAACCCGCAGGGCGGCGTCGAGCACCTGCTCGACCGAGATCTCTGCCATGCACCGCCGATCGCCACAGCGGCGCCTCGTGCAGGGCCTACATTCGACCGGCGCCGTGACCACCTCGCTGGGGCCGCAGTACGGGCCGGTCTCGACGGGGTCCTTGGGACCAAACAGGACCACCACAGGCTGCCCGAGGGCCGAGGCCATGTGCATCGGGCCCGTGTCACTGCCGATGAACAGGTCGGCCCGGCTCAGCACGCAGGCAAGCTGCTGCAGATGTGTAATTCGGGGCGCCTGCACGGCACGGTGCCCCGTCGCCCCCACGAGGCGGAAAGCCAGCGCCTCCTCCGCCGGCCCCCAGGTGACCACAACGGAGGCGCCGCGCTCCTCCATCAGACGTTCGGCCACTTCGGCGTAGCGCTCGGGGGGCCATCGTTTGAAGGCGGCAGACCCGCTCGTGCCCGGATGCATCACCACCAGAGGCCGTCGTAGATCCGAGCAGAGGCGCTCAATAGGCCCGGCATGCTCTTCACCGTGCGGCAGGACGGCCTCTGCGAACCGCGTGGCGATCCCGAGGGGCGCGAGCAACGCCAGGTCGCGCTCAATGCGGTGACAACCACTCTTTGGCACCCTCACCAGGCGGTTCTGCACCAGGTGAGCCAGCTCCCGCGAGACGGGCGGAGCGAACCCCACCCGCAGAGACGCCCCCGCCGCAGCCACCAGCCACGCACTCTTGAAGCTGCTTTGGAAGTCGATGCTGACGTCGAAGCGGCGCCGCCGCAGGTTCAGAGCGAGGTCCGTCAACTCCGGCAGCACGCTCACCCAACCCAGGGGGCTCTTCAGCGACGTCCCCCAGGACGAGCGCGGGACCCTGATCAGCTCGTCAATGTGGGGATGCCCCTCCAGCAGCGAGGCGAACCGCTCCTCGAGGATCCACGTGATGTGCGCCAGGGGCCGATGCTCGCGGAGCAGGGACAGCGCGTTGAGGGAATGCACGATGTCCCCCAGGCCGCTGAGCCTGATGCAGAGAATCTCGCCGCCGCTTTCCGGTTCACAGATTGTCATGGGCAGGGGGTCAGCAGTCAAAGCCCGGGGATCAGCCCCGGCATCACTGGTACACTACCGCTGTACCTTTTCCAAGCGAGAATGGCTCCTCATCGTTCCGGCGGCGGCGTTTGCACGGCAAGGGTGCGCCGGGCCAGGTCGGATATTGCAGCGTCCGTGTCGCCCGCCACCAGCGACTCCAGGCGGTCGTTCAGAGGCCCCTTCCAGTGATCGGGGATGGCATCGGCGCCGATAATGGCGCCCACCACCGAACCGACTGTCGCGCCATTGCAATCGGTGTCCAGACCTGCGGTGACGGCGAGCGAGACGCTGCGGGTGAAGTCCTTCTCGCCCCACAACAGTGACATCGCAACAATCGCCGCATTGTTTACGGTGTGGACGGGGTGGTAATGCCCGTGTTGTTCGAGGATATTCTCAGTGGCGTCTTCGGCGGAACGATCCTCTTCCCGCCAGGCCAGCACCTCCTGGATGGCCTCAGCCAGCCGGCAGTTGCGCGGTATTTCCGACAAACCGATCCTCACGAGCTGCTTCGGTTCCTTCACGACGAAAGCGGCGGCGATCATGGCCGCTGCCCACATCTCCCCGTAGATGCCGTTGCGCGTGTGGCTGATCGAGGCGTCGCGGAACGCCAGCGAGGCAGCTTCCTGCGGACGCCCTGGGCAGGCATACCCCCATGGGTCAGCCCGTATCTGCGCCCCAATCCACTCGCGGTAAGGATTGCGCCACGTGGCGCTCCGAGGCGGCCAGATCCCGTTGACGAAGTTGCGGTAGGCCACGCGCTCTGCGGTGCAGGTTCCCTCGTAGGGAAGGTGGCGAAGCCAGAACCGCGCCACGTTCGCCGGCTCAAAACCCTTGCCGTGGGCCTCCAGGATGCGCAGGCCCACGATCGTGTAATCGGTATCATCGTCCCGCACGCCACGAGTGATGTTTCCTCGCAGGATCGCCCCGTCGGCCAGCATCGCTCCAACACATCCCCGGCCATCGGCTTCCGGCGCCTGGAAATAATCGCACAGCGTCCGCTCTCCGCAGGCGTCGAGCAGAACCTGGATCTGCCGGCGTTTCCATCCCTCGACCGGCTTTCCGAGCATACACCCGGCCACGCGACCGAGCCATGCACCGAGGGTTTCGTCGGCCAGCACGTCCTTGCCGATCTCCGCACCGAGGATGCGGGGCCCTTCGGGCCGCTCCCGACGTATGGTCGCCAGATCGCTCGGCTCGCAGTAGCGGAAACGCGAGTCCGGTTCGAGGCGTTCGAGCACCTCGCACAGTTCGCAGAGCCGCGACAACCTCCCTTCGGCGCCCTGCTCCTCGAGCAGTGTCACTTCCCCCTCCACCTCCGAGGTGTCACACCCCTGCTCGCGGCGCGTCCTGAGCTCCTCGCGCAGGAACGTCAGCAGTTTTCCGGCATCCTCCATGAGCGCTTCTCTGGACGCCCTGCCTGCAAGCCGACAGCCTCTTACATGACCATTCTTCATGCGCTCGCACCAAAGGGCTTGTTACGTGGCCGCCCCAACTTGAACGGCTCGGCCCGACAGCCGCGAACCTCGACGCACTGCCGATAAGACGCCGGCATCCGCAGGGACGATGACTCACCCGCTATTATAACCATCCGAAGCCCAGGACCAACCCGCAAAATGAGGTGTTTGCGCTCGAACGCCAGATGTCCCCGGGCGCTGAAGTCTTCAAGACACAGGTCCGCGTCGAAGTCCTTCGCGCAAGCACGCCCGGCAGTCGTTTTCCACCTGGGACTCCATTTCAGCCCGTGACGATGCAATATCGCAACTGGTTGCTGCCAACTGGGGGCCGGAAGGAACGGAGGAAGAAGGTCCTGCGTCCGTGCAGAGCCTCGCCCTTGCCAGCAGCACAGAATCCCTTGCTGCGACTCGCGTCACTTCCCCCGAAGCCGAGTGTATCCCCTGTTGGAGGTATCCACCCCTCAGAGCTATCCCGCCCCTTGACCTTTCGGCCCTTCTTCACTACATTCATATGGGTTCGCAGGATGATACGATGCTCAGCGGCAAGTCGCTGTCTCATCTGTCATTCCGGCTCCAGTAATCTCCAGTGCGCCCGTAGCTCAGGCGGATAGAGCGGCGGTTTCCTAAACCGCAGGTCGCAGGTTCGAGTCCTGCCGGGCGTACCATTCCTTTTTGCCCGCCAGAGGGGCCTTTCCCGCTTATTCGCAAGGGCTTACGACCGCCTTCCCTTGCGCCACTTGCCCCGCCGGATTGTCTGGATCGGTCTTGATGAATCGCTTCAGATCGCATCTGTTTGGCCAAGCAGGAGCCCAAGACAGCGCGGCCGTCTGTGCCGGTGGCTTGCATCGCTTCTGGCTGGGCGGAGATGTCCGGGAGCGCTGCCACCGCGTCGCTCTGCCGTTCAAGTGTGCTGTGGGTGTACCGCGACATAGTCAAGTTGATATCACTGTGCCGAGCCAAATGCTGTGCCACGCTCGGATGAACGCCCGAGCTGGCCAGGTTCGTGATGAAAGTGTGTCGCAGGGCGTGGAAGTCCACGACGCGCCCCCTGGCATCCTCATATGGAATCCCGGCAGCTTCCCGATCCACGCGGAGGATCTTTGAGCCGACGGCCTCCTCGGGCATCGGGAAAGCCTCCGCAAGGGGAAGCAGCCGTTGGAAGTAATCTCTCAATTCTGTCACCGTGTCAGGACGCAGAGGGAGCGTGTCATCGCGCCGACGCTTGGAATAGCCCGCCGTCAGCGTCACCGTCGGTGGGTCGCTTTCCAAGTCGAAACTCGCCCGTGTCAAACTGTTCAGTTCGCTCCAGCGGAGGCCGGTTTCGAGCGCCACACGATAGAGTATCTCCCGGTCCCTGCCTGACATGCCGCGCACAGTTGGACCGTTACGGGCCGCTGCGAGTAGCCGCTGAGCTTCCTCGACGGTCAATGCCCGGCGGTCGTGGCGGCGGTCGGTTCGCACGTTGAGACCGCGCAAGTGGGCAACTGGGCTTTCTGCGGCACGTCCCTCGCGCACCATCCACCTGCAGAATTGCTTCAGGGCCGACAAATAGAAGTTTGAGGTCTGCGCGCCGATGTTGTTCCCGCCGTCTCGCCGGTCTGCAAGGTACTGCTGAACACGGCTTGGCGTGATATCCGAGAAATACCGGGAGCCGCAGCCCTCCAGGAGAGTCCTTGCCCGTCCGGTTACAAGGTTGACGTGCTTGGGTGTGTTGCCCTTGGCTCTCAACGCCACCTGCCAGTCTTCCAAATGTTCCGCCAGTGGCTTGGTTGCCGCCACGCTTTGGGCGTCCAGGACGCCGATGAACACCAGCTTGTCACGGAAGCGCTCGGGCAGAGATTCGAGCCACCGCGCCAGATCGCCCTGCGGTCGCTCGCCGGAAATCCGGCACGCCACAAGAGATTCCGCTTTCCGCCCAAACTCGGCGGACGCCCTCTTGTCAGTGAACGCGGCCAGGCGCCTCCGCCGCTCCATGTGGTCCTTGAACTCGATATACCACTTCGCCGCCGTGCAAGTCTTGCCGCCCCGGTCCCTGTACGTTGCCTTGAACAGTCGCATCATTCATTCCTCCCGCCATGGACGCATAAGGAGATCAGACACCGACACGCCTTTTCGTTTCGCTTCCGCCTTCAGCTGCGCCCGTTCGCGCGCGGTTACGCGGAGAGTAATAATCTCACCCCTCCGCTTGTTCTCCGGCACTGGTGGCCGTCCCATCTTCTTCCCTTTCTTGCTCATGACAAAAGGATACTTCGTGTATTACGCAAAGTCAAGGGCAAATTCCAGATTTCCTTCGGGCGTTCTCCGGCGCGCTCCTCCGTTCATACGTTATCCGTCCTACCATGCTGCCAGAAGGCCCGCCATGCCAAAATGAGCCCAGCAAGCCCCACTCACTTCGTAACTGGGTGCAACCTCGGCACCCGGGGCATCTTCCAGGCGCTTTTCTGCCGACACCCCCCTCTATACCCCACCTTCGCGCTCAAGTGCGGCCTGCTCAGTTCGGCAGTAGCGCTGTTCTGTGTAATCTTTCAGCCGTTCGGCCCACCACTCGTCTTTGACGCCAGTGAGGGTTCTTTCCTCCGCCACGATCTTGTGGGCACGGTTGCGCTTTCCGAACCTGTAGGGCCAAAGCGGACAGTTAGGGATCGGGCACAACGCCACCTCCTTCGCCGAACCGCAGCAGCACCCGAGGCAGTGTGATCGAACCGCCTTCAGCGGCGTCAGCAGTTCGCCGGGCTTCCGCTCAACACTCAGCTTCGTGCTCGCCTGAACGGCAGATTCCACTATCGCGCCTTCGGTTTCTTCCATTGTGTCCTTCCTCCTTAATCCCCCGACCCCCGTTGTGCGAAATCAACGTCCCTTTTCCGGCGCGCCTACAACATCCCTTTTCCAACGCGGGGGCAAAACAGCCGCGTAGGTATTCCAACGTAGCCGGTTCCTTGCCTTTTTGTGCGTAAGCCGTTCTTTCCTCTCGATTTACCGCCGCTTTTTGTTCCATTTCCTCTTTTCCCTTCGCCGCGTCGTTTTTCCAACGCTCTCTAGGGTAGTACCACCTCACTAACGTTTCTTGTGTCTTTGCTGGTAGCCGATATGGCGTGAGTCCTTTTTGCGTTCGACGAGTTCAAATTCGGGCGTACCGTATTTCCGCCAGCGCTCCGAAATGGCATAAAGGGTTTTGCTCTTATACAACCCCGCGCCGCTTTGCGCGATGTCAATAAAACCTAATTCAACAAGGCGATCCCTGTTTTCACGAAAGGCCCCCTGTCTGATACCCCACCTCTTTTCGGCTTCCTTGTACGTGAACTCGATCTCCCCGTTATTGGTGGTAACCCAATGCTTCCCTTTCTTGGGATGCCGCCTCTTCTGCCTTTGGCGCTTGCTCAAGAACAGGATGTAAGTGCGCATGGCCGTTCCATTCAATTCGCGAAAGGCTCGCGACTCGTAGACCTCACGTTCAAACCAGATGCCCTTCGGTTTCTTCCCCATATTCGGCCTCACTTTCTCACATCGGGCTTGGTGGCTCGTATCTCGTCCCTAATTATCTCCCACCGCTCCCGAGGCGGCGCGCCAGCCTCCAGCCAACGCTCGATCTCTGCCCGTCGCCAGCGTGTGACCCCCCCGATCCGCACAGGCGCCGGAATCTTGCCCCCGCTGTGCCACGTCCATATCGTGGACTTGTTGACGCCGAGGAGTTCCCCCAATTCCGAAGCGGAGAGTAGCAGCCTGGCAGTTGTGACCTTAGGATCAGCCATCGTTCTTGGGCGCGCTTCTTGGAGCTGCGGCGTGATTGCCGCGCACCCTCTCCCCTTCGTGAAATGCTATCGTGACTCCGCGCTCCCGGAGTGCTTTCAATGCTTCGCCAAGCATACGAGCGTCGCCCCTCTTTCGCGCAGCGAACAGAACACCCAGCCAGTAGGCAAGGTCGGCGTCTGAGATCGCCATAGGTTCGCCCCCAAGAGAGCTTACACTCTTGGGGGAGAGTCGCGTAGGTGTCGCATCGGGCTTGTCGCAACAGAGTGCCAGACGGGGGGTTAGCTGATTAAGGTGTCGCACAAAATATCGCCTGCGACACCTACAAACGGAGAGAAAAGAAAGGGGGGATTACTTGTTCTCTTCTGGCGAGTAGTAAGCTTCGGGTTCGCCTTTGTCTTTGTCCCAATGCCCCCTGGGGATGGTGTCAGGCTTGTCCTGCTTTTGAAGTTCGCGGACTTTCACAAAGCGCTTACAGCGATAAAGAGAGCTTCGGGAACACCCCAGCTCTTTTGCTATTCTCGTGGTAGACCAGTCCTGATGCGCCGCTAACACCCCGCAGGCGCGAGAATCGAGGTCGAGGGCTTGTTTGGCTCTGCTTGGGCCTTTCTGGCTTTCAACCTCTGGCGCTCTTTCGCCAAGCTTCTGACGGTATAGAACCGTCTCCCTTATGCGTTCAAGGTCGTGAATCACCTTCGACCCCTCTCTTCCCCATGTCATTCGCCAACGCCAGGCGAGCAAAGCAAGCTCAGCGTCTCCTAGGCCATCGTCAAGGGCCGGAGGCTCGAAGATGAACTTGTGCAACGGGTCAATCTCCAGTCTCGCTATCTCACCCCTGATCGGCGTAAGCAGTAGGTCAAACTGCCGAACATGCTCGGGGAACTCCCTTCTACGTTCCTCTTGGGCTTGAGCATAGGCGGGGTCAAGCTCTGGGTATATCCCCTCTGCGATGGCATTCGCTTC
>JAUWZH010000209.1 GCA_030615435.1 Candidatus Brocadiaceae bacterium
CCTCAATAAAGGGGGCATTCGACTCTATGGAATAGCCAATACCTGCCGCTGTTGCCGAGTCGGGGATGCCAATTACTAGGTCGGCCTCCACGGGATATTCCTGGGCCAGCTTGGCGCCCATGGCTTGCCTTGCTGTATACAGGCGCCTGCCACTGATGATGCTATCGGGGCGGGCGAAGTAGATGTACTCGAATATGCAGCGGGCGAGCCGGCTTGGGTTTGGGCTAGCAAAGTATCTGGAATTCGGCACGCTCTCGTCGAACTCGATGATCTCGCCCGGCTCCACATCCCTGAGAAATCTTGCACCGAGAAGGTCAAAGGCGCATGTTTCGCTGGCGACCACGAATCCGCCGTCCAGTTCGCCCAGGGACAGAGGCCGGAACCCATAAGGATCGCGGGCAGCCACCAGGCTGGCGGAATCCATCATCACCAGAGAGTAGGCGCCCCGCACCTGGCTGAGGACCTGCCCCAGGGGATCACTTGCTTTTCTGTGCTGCGGATCAGCCATAAGGTGGACGATGATCTCGCTGTCCGTGGAAGTCTGGAAGATTGATCCGTGCGACTGGTAGAGGCGACGAAGAGTACGAGCGTTGGTCAGATCCCCGTTGTGCGCAGGATGCACTGGTCAGCCTTCCCGTCGCGGGCCGGAGCCATCGCGGGAGGGCGGGTGCTGGGGGATGCAAGGCGCGATATCGGCGCCTGCGCGGCGTGCTCAGAAGGCACAAGCGGGGCTGTTGAGGAGGGCGGAAACCGCCCGGCCAGGCAGGCCGGCGTATGGCCCAGGCAGCTTAGTTTTTCCTGTCAACGCGGATTGGGAGGCAACCTCGCCAACAGGCCGACCGGGCTCAGAGTCATCCGGAGTGGAGGCCGTGCTGCCTCATTTTCTTGCGCAGGGTGTTTCGAGTCAGGCCCAATTCCTTAGCAGCACGGGTCCGCACGTAGTCATTACCTTCGAGCACCTGCATCAGCAGTGCCTTTTCAACGCGCGAGATGACTCGGTCGTAGAGGTCAGAACCCCCACCCCTGGACTCTCTGCGCAGCTTGGCCACAAGCGCAGAGATGACCTCGTCAGGCGGACCCAGCAACTCCTCGGCCTTTCCCCTTTTCCTCAGACTGCGGATGTTTATCGGCAGCAGGTTCATCGAGATGGTGTTGCTCGTGCTCAGTACAACTGCTCTTTCGATGCAGCTTTCCAGCTCGCGCACGTTCCCGGGCCAGGGATATTCAATGAGGGCATCCAGCACCTCGCGCGACATTTTGGTGACTTTCTTGTTGTATTCCTTGTTGTATTTCTCCAGGAAATGCTCCACCAGGAAATGGATGTCTTCGCGCCGGTCGCGTAGAGGGGGTATGAAAATGGGTATAACGTTGAGGCGGTAAAAAAGATCCGCCCTGAAAATGCCTTTGGACATCCGCTCTTCCAGGTCCATATTCGTGGCGGCCACGACTCGCGCATCAGCCCGAATGGTCTGTGTCCCTCCAACGCGCTCGAATTCCTTCTCCTGGAGCACACGCAGGATCTTCACCTGGAGCCTCTCGCTCATGCTTCCGACTTCGTCGAGGAAGATCGTTCCCTTATGGGCGAGCTCAAACCTGCCCTTGCGATCTTCCACCGCGCCGGTGAACGCCCCACGAACGTGGCCGAACAGCTCGCTCTCCAGCAGACCCTCGGAAAGGGCCCCGCAATTCACCTTTATGAATGGCCCCTTCGCCCGATCGCTGTTGTAATGCAGCACGCTGGCTATGAGCTCCTTGCCCGTACCAGTTTCGCCGCGTATCAGGACTGTCGCGTTACTCTTGGCCACGGTAGCGGCCGTAGCGACCACATCCTGCATGGCGCCGCTGACAGCCACTATGTTTCCGAACTTGTATTTGGACTTAAGATCCCTACGCAGACGGAGGTTCTCGGCGACCAGTTGTTCCCTCTGGACCATCACTATCCGGTTGATCTTGATGGCCTGCGAGATCAGGAAAGCGATTATCTGAAGCAGCCGTTGATCCTTGGCCAGGGTCTGTTCATCTACGAAGTCCCGGTCTATGCTTATGGCGCCGACCACTTCGTCGTCCACGCGCAGCGGAACGCAGACGAAAGAGACCTGCCCGCGCTCCTTCTCTTCTCCCCTGGCTCCTGTGCGGTCCAAGAAGAAAGGTTCCTTGCTGATATCGGCGATTGCCACGGGCTGGCCCGTCTGCACAACCCTTCCGGTAACGCCCTCGCCTATTTTGTATCTTCCGCGCTGTTTCTCTTCCTGGCTGAGGCCATGGGCCGCTGCAATCTTCAGATCATTTGTCGTCTTGTCCAGGAGCACCACCGTGCCCCGTTTCATCCTCAACTCTCTGGCCAGGATGTCCATGGTTCGCTCGAAGAGCTTCTCCAGTTCCAGCGCGCTCCCTATGGCCTCGCTTACGTCACTCAGGACGGCAACTTCCAGCTCCTCCCGGCGTTCGGGCGCAAACTCAACGGTATCGTCCCTGACTGTGAAGTGTTGCGGTATGCCGACCTGCGGCGAACGCCGGCCCTCTGCCTTGCGCAAAAGCACTGTCGGCCGACCATCCGGAACGGACAGCTCCAACACAACCTGAGTAATGTGACGCAGATTGGCCAGGAATTGCTCTGAGTGTGCCTGCTTCTCCAGTATCCAGTAGGCAACCGTATTGAGGTCGTAGAGCCTCGGGCACACGTAGGTAAAGAAGTTAAGCACCTTTCGTTCGTCGTGCCATAGCTCAAGCATTCCCGTGATGCTATCAAACACGTAGAGGGCATTCCGGCCAACGTGTGATTCGAGATCCTCGAGGGCCTTTCTTACCTTATCAGGATCCCCGGCTTCCGAAACGCGAATTGCCTTCAGACCAGTTTGTTCGATTTGTGCCCTGCTGTAGAAACCCGAGAATACCTCGTTCCCATTGCCCTTCCCGGATGTAAAGCAGTCCACCAGAACAAAAGCGCTGGCCGGAATATCCTCCAGGTGCTTCCTTAGAATGGCTTGGGGTGAGCGGTTGAGACTCACGAAGACGAGGTGGCGGCCTGTCAGTCTTGTGGTTCTCAGGAAGCTCCGGATAAAGACGTCTGCCGGGGCGCCCGAGTCCACCTCCCATACCACGTTGTCGCCCCCACGAAGACCACCCGTTAGCCTATCAAGGCCCTCCACGCCTGTGCTCAATAAATTGTCACTCATCTCCCCACGCATCCAAATAATGAACCAATGCCGATCCGCCCGGCCTGGCCTCTATTCTATGCTGCCGCGCTATCGATCACAAGATAGACGCGTGTGCTTCCGGGAGGACTTCCGCTTAGGAAGGTCGTGGTACCGTTGGGCGTTTGCCGGGGCGTATCAGCGGTTTAGCAGCTTGGTGCGGGCCAGGCAGTCGACTCTTTCCCCATGTTGGAGACCGGATACAGGCTCTGTATCCTCGGGAGCGGGCGGGGCAGGCTTTGCGCAGGGGATGGGCTTCAGACGCCCAGGAAGCGGCCAAAACGACGGATGGCACCGGGGGGCAAGTGTGACCCATGCCACCGGCTGGGTGCTGAGGGCGATGGGGCTCGTACCCAGGGCCTGCGGATCACTTGTCCGTTATTGGCACCTCGAATCCGCCAAGCACCGGCCCTGCCGAGCCGCCTGCGTGAGGACATAGGAGGTTCGGGATCGATACCTTGCAAGCTGGATCAAGCTGCGAAGGCAAGAGCTCATTCGGGTCAATTGACACCACCCTTGTCGTTGCGCGTCCAAGTGGAGACCCCGACAAGATGCAGTGGTGCGCGTCGTAACTGTTTTCACGATGAGAAGTTACGTGGCGCGCCGGGAGAGACTCGAACCCCCGGCCGTCGGACCAGAAATCCCATTTTTTCTCGCAATGGAGGACACCGGTGCGCCGCAAGAGTCAAGAAGGATCAACATAACTCATTTCGTACCAAGCAATTACGTGACAGAAAGCAGAGGAACATGATTCTGGTCGACTTCGGGTGATTTGCACTGAAAACAATGGCGGAGAGGGAGGGACTCTCCCCCAGCGTTTTCATAACCTTTTGCTAACTAAGGAGATATGATTCAAGCCTTTTTGCCGCCAAGAGTTGCGTTTCACTCATTGTCATTCCACATCACTGGATATCACCCACGATAATCGAGAATCGCGGCTGTTTTTGCACAGACTTTTCACAAATCGCCTTCGCAGCACCGGATCGAGCGCTCTTCCGGGACACCGCCATACGGGTTTCAATTGAGGCCAGCCCAGAAACTCGCCGGCGAGCGTGATCCTCCGACGCACGCTCATCATCGGGGCGCCCTTGCCGAAGTCGAGTTGGGCCTCTGCACCGGGCTCGCACTCCATCCGGCGGAAGGGAAGCGGTGAGCGCCCCCGCAGCAGCCGCATGAAGCGCTTCACGGACTGGTAGTTGCCAGGGAAATCGTGCTCCTGCTCCAGGTCCTGGTAGATCCGCTGGGCGGACAGGCCCGACTCCAGCTTCTCGACGATCAGGTCCCGGAACAGCTCGCACTTGCTCTTGGGCCCCGAAGTCCCCATGGTCGGGTTGGCCGGTTTTGCGCTCTCAGCCCCCTCATCCCCGGCGGTCACATTGGCCGGTTTTGCCCCGGCCAGGGCTACCTTCACATACTTGGAGACCGTGTCCCGGTGGACACCAAGCTCCCCGGCGATCCTGCGGAAGGACCACCTGCGCCTCCATAACACCGCGATTGCCTGCTGCACAGCCATCTTGAGCACGTTCGCCATCTATCGCCTCCTTTCCGAGGCAACATTAGATAGCACGCCGCTCCTCCCTCAAGATGGCCGGTTTTCACCCGACCCGTAGTGGCCTATTTTGAGCGACCCCTGACACAAAGCACAAGGGGTTGCCTTACAATACCTTGGGCTTCTTGATTGATGCACCGGAAACAGCCATGCCGCTCAGTTACTGGAAAACGGTTCGTCCCACGGCCGCGAAAAAGCGACCAAACAGCCGTAGATGCAACCACTTGACCGAATTCCGTTTACAATCTTGAAAAATCCGGGCCAGTTTGAGTTGGTGGCTCCTTC
>JAUWZH010000328.1 GCA_030615435.1 Candidatus Brocadiaceae bacterium
AAGAAGCCCGGCGCGATGGCGTTGACGCGGACCTTGTTCTCGTAGTTCTGGCTCATGTGAACGGCGAGCCACCGGGTGAAGTTGCTCACCGCGGCCTTCGCGGCGGAGTAAGCGGGCACCTTGGTCAGGGGGCGCAGCGCGTTCATGCTTGATATGTTCACGATGTTGCCGCGCCCGTTCTCCACCATCGCCCTGCCGAAGACCTGCGAGGCGAGGAAGGTGCCGATGAAGTTCAACTCGAAGACCCAGCGGAGGGCCTCGGCGGGCAGATCGAAAAAGGGCAGATGCGGGCCGGTTGTGGCCTCGGCCTTGTTTCCGCCCGCACCGTTGAGGAGAACGCTCAGGGGGCCGAGGGCCTCCTGGACGGCCTTCGCTGCGGCCTCGAGCTCCTCGCGCTCCAGCACGTTGGCGGCCACGGCGATGGCCTCACCGCCCGCCTGCCGGATCGCCGCAGCTTGCCTCTCGGCCGCCTCCCCGTCTATGTCCAGCACCGCCACCGCCGCCCCCCGGTGGGCCAGCGCCTCGGCCATCGTGCCGCACAGCACGCCGGCCCCGCCCGTGATGACGACGACTTCGCCCGACAAGTCTATGTCCAGCTCCCTGTTGCCCATGGTCGGTTTCCTCTGAGTGGGGCGAGAGTTGCCGCTCCAACGTCTGCAATCGGCCTCAACCCGTTCTCGATTTGCGATTCCTGATTGCCGGAGGAGGACCGAGGCGCACTTGTGCGATGGTGCCGAGCCCGGAGACACCACCGCCTAGCCCTCGAAGTACCGCCGTCTCACGTCCTCCCACAGCTCCCTGGTCTTGAGGATGAGCTCGGCCAGTTCGCGCACCGCACCCTCGCCTCCGGGGGCTTTCGTGACGATGTCTGCGATCTGCACCACCTCCGGCCTCGCATCCGCCACGGCCACCGAGAGGCCGACCCGCCGCATGAGAGGGACGTCCGGCAGGTCGTCGCCGACGTAGCAGACGGCGCGGTCGTCAAGGCCGGTTTCCCGCCTGAGCTCTTCGTATGCTTCTGTTTTGACCTTCGCGCCCTGGACGACGTGTCGGATGCCGAGCACCTCGGCGCGCTTGCGCACGGCTTCCAGGCTCCTTCCGCTCAGCAGCGCCGTGTCAATGCCGGCCCTGTGCAGCCACTTGATGCCGGTGCCGTCCTGGACGTTGAAGAAAACGCCCTCGCAGCCGCCGCTGCCGTAAAAGGCCCTGCCGTCAGTCAGGACGCCGTCTACGTCCATCACGACGAGCCGGACGGCGCGGATCTTGTCTCTGAGCTCCTCGTCCATCGCCATGGGGCCGTTCACCGTGAATGCCTGATGTGGGGGGCCCGCAACCCGACGAACCGTCAACGGTCCGCCGCCGGGCTCTCGACTCCCCGCTCGATGTCGAGCCAGTCCTGGACGTCAATGATTCCCACCGGCACCCCGTTCTCATCCACCACGGGGAGGTTGTCAATGCGGCTGTCGCGCATGATGCGGTATGCCTCGGCGGCGAGGTCCTCTGTGGACACGGTCTTCGGGTTGCGGCTCATCGCTTCCCGGATCGGCCCGTCCAGCACGCTGAGGTCCGAGGTGCCGAGCAGCCGCCTCAGGTCCCCGTCTGTGAAGAACCCGACGAGCCTGCCCTCATCGTCTACCAGGCTCACGGCCCCCGGCGACCCTTCGGTGCTCATGACCTTCAGCAGTTCCCGCACGGTGACGTCTTGACTCGCCACGGGGTTGCGCCGTCCGATGCGCATCGCTTCGGAGACCTTGATGAGCTTGCGTCCCAGCTCGCCGCCCGGATGATAGAAGGCGTAGTCTTCCTTCGTCCAGTTGCGCATCTTGAACAGGGTGAGGGCGAGCGCGTCGCCTATGGCGAGCATCGCCGTGGTGGTGCAGGATGGGGCGAGCCCGAGCGGGCCGGCTTCTTCGATCTGGCCGGTGCTGAGCACCACGTCGCTGTAGCGCGCCAGGGTTGAGCGAGGGCTGCTGGTTATGGCGATGATCTTCGTGTTCAGCTTCTTCAGGGGGATGAGCAACTGGACCACTTCCGTCTCGCCGCTGTTGCTCAGCACCAGCACCACATCGTCGGGCAGCACCCTGCCGAGGTCTCCGTGTCGGGCCTCCACGGCGTGCATCCAGTAGGAGGCGGTGCCCGTGCTGGCGAGGGTGGCGGAGACCTTCTGGCCGATGATGCCCGCCTTGCCCACGCCAGTGACGATCACGCGTCCCTGACACTCGAAAACGAGCCGGACGGCCCGGGCGAACTCCTCGCCCATGTTCGAGACCACCGCGCGGAGGGCCTCGATTTCCATCTCGATGATGCGTTTTCCGCTTTCGAGCAGATCCATCTCGTCCTCGTGTGCGCGCTCCGGGTCAATTACCTGCGGAATTATACACGCCTCCCGCTGGCCCCTTCAAGGCGCCGCCGGCCGGCGCGTGAAAGGGCCCTTCGCTTCCGGCCCGGCGCGTGGAGGATGTGGCGGGTTCGGATGCCGCGCGCGATCTCTTTCCAACTGCCCCCCCCGTTCGAGCGAAGCCGCACGTAATCCCGCAGCACCCGCAGCCTGTCGGCGACGCTCACGGCTCGCCTGGAGGCCGGCCACTTGACGATCGAGCGGTCCAAACGGACCAGCCCGCGCAGGCCCTCTCTCAGGCTCACCTCATCGTGCAGGGTCGCCTTC
>JAUWZH010000169.1 GCA_030615435.1 Candidatus Brocadiaceae bacterium
TCTGGGAGCTGCGGCGCCCCGGCGTGAGAAAGGCTCAGGCCAATCGTGAGGGCGAGCAAGCCCAGAAGCACCCCGATGACCTTGACGGCCAGACCGCGGGGTTTCACGCCGACAAGCAGGAAACCCCCTCCCAACACAATCATTACCGCCACCGCAAGCGACGACCAGCCCAGAAGGGCGAGGGCGTAGCTCGAGACGCAGGCGCCCGCCACGCCGCAGACGCTCGTCACGGCCTCTTCAGGTTGGTAGTCCCGGAAAGGGCCCCTGCGCGGATCGTGCGAAAGGATGCTCGCCGCCAGATAGAAACCGACCGCGATCAAAACGAGACCGAGGAGCGCCCTCGTCAGTTTTTTCGATGCCATCCTCACGCCGGATCTAAAGGCACACTGCAACTGAAGCATTGTACGACATCAGCTCTTTTGCCGGCAATAACATCGCTTAACACCTTGTGTCGCAAGCACTTCGGGCCGCACAGAAAGAACTGCGGCAGCCGTGCGCTTCTCGCCCGCGCTTGACACGAGACCCCAGAAGCGATAATAAACTGGGGCTTCAGGTATGCGACGTTAGCCTTCGTCTTTCGCCAAGTGGAGGAGAATGGTGGCGGAAATCTTTCAGAAAACCGTGGAATCCCAGACCGTGATGAGCCTGTCCTTCACGGGACCTTACGAGCAGACGCCCGAGAAATTGGATGCGCTGATCGCCTGGCTGCTGCGCGAGGGTCACCCGTACAGCGCACCTCCCCTGTGCATCTACTATGATGACCCCCGAGAGGTTGCGCAGGAGGAACTGCGGGCGGAGGTCTGCCTGCCCGTCGAGGAAGACTGCCAGGGAGACGATACCATGGTCCGCAGAACCCTGCCCGGGGGCGAGTTCGCCTGCGCCCTCCACCACGGCCCATACAGTGGGATACAGGAACTCTACGAACAGGTGTTCGCCTGGGTCGGGGAGAACGGATACCGGGTCATCGAGCAGATGGGCGTTCGGGAAGTGTTCCTGGAGGCTCCGAGCGGAGAGGACCCCTCTGAGGAGCCCGTGACGGAAGTGCAAGTGCCCATCGAAAAGGCAGAGGCGGAGTAAGTTCCCCCATCCCACATCCGGCCTGGAACGGACGTCTGCGGCCGACATCACGGGCCGGGGCGGTTTTTCGGTTGCCGGGAGGTCCACATCATGCGATACCGCAAGCTCGGCCGCAGCGGCCTCGAGGTAAGTGCCGTGGCGATGGGCTGCTGGGCCATATCGGGCGGCAGCGTCTGGGGGCCGCAGAGCGAGGAAGATGCCATCGCCGCGATCGAAACGGCCCTTCAGGTCGGCATCAACTTCTTTGACACCGCCGAGGCCTACGGCGCGGGGCGTTCCGAGCAGTTGCTGGGGAAGGCGCTGCGTGGCCGGCGTGAGCAAGCTGTCATCGCCAGCAAGGTCTCGCCCTCCCACCTGCACCCCGCCGATCTGAAGGCGGCCTGCGAAGCGAGCCTCAGGCGCCTCCAGAGCGATTATCTCGACCTCTACCAGATCCACTGGGCGAGCCGCGACGTGCCCATTGCCGAGGCCCTCGGCGCAATGGAAGAGCTGAAGGCCGAAGGCAAGATACGCGTGATAGGGTGCTCGAACTTCGGCCCGCAAGACCTCACAGACCTGCTCGGCCACGGCCGCGCGGAAGTAGACCAACTTGCCTACAACCTGCTTTGGCGCGCAGTCGAGTACGAGATACAACCACTCTGCGTCCAGCACGCTGTGAGCGTCCTCCCTTACAGCCCCATGGCGCAGGGGTTGCTGACCGGCAAGTTCAGCTCCCCGGAGGAAGTGCCGGAGGCCAGGAGGTCCACCCGCCACTTCTCCAGGAACCGCTCCAGGACGCGACACGGCAAGTCGGGGGCCGAGGAGGAGACTTTCGAGGCCCTGAGCGCCGTGCGCGCCATCTCCGATGAAATCGGGGAACCGATGGGGAACGTGGCGCTGGCCTGGGTGCTCTCACGCCCGGCCGTGCCGAGCGTGCTGGCCGGGGCGCGCAATGCCGAGCAGGTGCGCGCGAATGCGCGCGCCGCCGCCGTGGAGCTTTCCGAAGATGTCCTCAAGCGCCTCACCCGTGCCACCGAACCCCTTAAGGAACTCTTCGGCACGAACCCCGACATGTGGCAGAGCGACTCGCGCATCAGGTGAGCGCCGGTAAGGCATTCAGCGGGAAGCAGCACCTGCCGCACAGTGTCCTGACGAAGGGGTTCTCATGACGGCCCGCGAACGCATCGGGTGTGCGCTGAGGGGGTCGGACGCTGGACCGCACGAGACGGATGCTCCTTGAGAAGCCGCAGGGGCATGAGGTACCGCAACAGGAGGCGCGCTCAGGGGCTTGCCAGTTGCCGCAAGAAGGGGGCGGAGGCTATAATCCCGTTTGCTTCCGGCCCGTTGGCTTTTTTCTCGGCTCGGACCCGCACGCAGATGCATACCGACAAGCTCGCCAAACGGTTGATGGAAGTGGCCTATCGCGAGGGGTGTTTCACCCTGCGCTCCGGCCGGCAGAGCCACTACCTCGTTGACAAGTACGAGTTCGAGACGCAGCCGGAACTGCTGCGGGAGATCGCCCGCCGGCTCGTTGCCATGCTTCCGGAAGACACGGACCGGCTCGCCGGAGTCGAACTCGGCGGCGTGCCGCTCGCCACCGCAGTATCCCTTGAGAGCGGGCTGCCGTTCGTCATCGTCCGCAAGGGCCGTAAGGGCCACGGCCTGGACCGGCCCTTTGAAGGTGAACTGCGCCCGGGCGAGCACGTCGTGCTGATCGAGGACGTCGCAACCACGGGAGGGGCCGCTTGCGAGGCCGTGGAAGTCCTCCGAGCGGCCGGGGTGGCAGAGGTCCGCCTGCTGCTCGTCGTGGACCGACAGGAGGGCGCCGGGGAGGCTTTCCGCAAGGCAGGCCGACACGCCTGGAAAGTCGAGTGGTGGAATCCATACGGAATGAGAAGAGTTGACACCTTTGGCTTTATTGATATTCTGGTTATTGACCCATTTGAAGGCATTGTTGCTGTTCAGGTTTGTAGCGCAACGGGACACGCTGAGCATCGCAGGAAAATACTACGCAACGATTACGCGGCCAGATGGGTGAACTTCGCTAAGATTGAACTCTGGAGCTGGAGGTATAAAAAAATAAAACGAGGGGGAGTAGCGGTAAAAATAATACCGAGGACGGAAGTGATAACTAAAGAAATGTTTGTTGATTTTGCCGCGCTGGAAAGGATTCGTGAAAATGAAACGCCCGAGTAACAAGATGAAGTGTCAGAGTTGTGGCCGGGACCTGAGTGAAGATTTCAAGACAGTCTTGGAAATAGGGAAGCTCATAGGAATAAAGCAGGGCCGTAAAGAGAAAGCGAAAGAGGCATATAAACTTGGACTCAAGGATGGTCAGAATAAGTTGCAACAGACAATAAATCTGTTGGAAAAGACGAATTCCAATTTGTTTTTGGAACTGGAAAGGCTCGATTTAGTGTATCCGGAAGCAGTGAATTCTGTAGTGTTGTCAAGGAAAGAAGTGGAGAGTTTTAAGATGATGTTTCGTAGGCTTGGCAACAAGTACATGGTGGTAAAATTGAACAAAATAATCAAAGCTCAGTTAGGTTCAACCTTATCAGCAGAAGCAAAGCTCAGGGAGCTGATTGATGAAATGTCGGAGTGATGGTGCAAAAAACTCAAGTTTTTTTGGTCTTTTTGACGTTATAGCTAAAAACACAATGTTGAAAGGACTGAAAATGAGCAGAACACACCAAAAACTAATATTGGCAATCGTAGCAATCCTCATACTTAGCCCGGTGGCAGGCTTGATTCTTACGAGCTGCATACCTACCGCCGGCGAGGTCCAGATAATGACCAACTCGAGCGTAGCTCTGCAAAAGAGCTTTGTGGACCTGAAAAACGCGGTCAAAGAAAGCGAGGTTATTGACCAGGACAGGGCTGATAAGATATTTGGCGAGGTCGAATCTGTCCTGGCAGATATGGCAGACGTGACCACGGCCATCGAGGGCAGGGAGGGGGTTGATGCCGTCAAGGAGGGGGTAAAGGCGACAAGCGGCTGGAATACCTACGCAGCGCTGATCCTGGCAGGAATATCCATTATTGAGGCTCTTGGTCTGTTTGGAATCAACAAGAAGAGTCGTGACAAAGGCATAGCGTTGGAAGAGGTCGTTTTAGGTGTTGAAAAACTAAAGGCTGGGGCTAAACCAAAGGAAGCCTTCGCAAAAGAAACTATAGCGACAAGAAATATGGTGTCGCTAATCAAGAATAAGGTGGCCTGATGGCGAAAGACGAGAAACCAGAGCAAAACGAGAAACATGCAGGGGGCCGGCCATCATGCTATCGAGAAACTTATCAAGAGCAGGTTTACAAGCTGGCCCTGCTCGGTGCTACCGACAAGGAATTAGCGGATTTCTTCGATGTTTGTGAGGCCACAATAAACGAATGGAAAAAGGTTTTTCCGGAGTTTTCAGAGTCCATAAAAAGGGGCAAAATCCAGGCTGACGTGGAAGTGGCCGAAAAACTCTTTCATCGGGCAACAGGTTACACCCACCCGGAGGAAAAAATCTTCTGCCATGATGGTAAAATTGTCAGGGCAGCTACAACCAAACATTACCCGCCGGACACCGGAGCAGCTTTCATCTGGTTAAAGAATCGCAGGATGTGGACCGACCGAACCGACTTTACCAGTGGCGGTGAGAAGATAGTGCCGCAGATAGTGACCTACGCCGACGCTACAAAGAAACAAGTCAAGGAATCAAATGACGATACCAAGTGAACAATTCAATCAAGGTATCCACGAACACCAGATTGATTTATTCAGGACGTTCGACAAAAGGCTCCGGGATAAAGTGACCGTCCCGCAGTTCTTCATGTGCGAGTGGCACAGGCGATGCCGCAAGACTACCGCGGCCTTGAACCTCAATATTCGCGAGTGTTGCAGAGTACCCAGGACCAAGTACGGTCACATCGCACCTACCCAGGTCATGGCCAGGAATATTATCTGGGACGATCCGAACATGCTCCGGGCTTATCTGCCCGACAAGAGGGAGTTCGGCTGGAAGCTCAACGAACAAAAGATGCTGGTGACATTCGAGAACAAATCAATTCTAAAGATTGGCGGCTCCGACGAACCGGACTACTGGAGGGGTACTGACTTTATCGGGGTGACTTGCGATGAATGGGCCTTGATGAAGGAGAACCTGTGGACTGAAATATTGAGGCCGGTCATAGCAGGGGCCTTACCACCACAACTGAAAGACTACAATATCTTTCGCTGGGCCTTGTTTCTCTACACACCGAAGGGAATGAATCACGCGTCCTTAATGTTTGACGATGCCTGTTTAATGTCCGAGGGAGGCATACGTCCGGATTGCGGCGTGGCCCCAGTGTTAAAACGCAATTGGTTTGCTTCCAGGGTGGATGGCGAACTGGCCGGCATTATTCCAGATCAGCAACTCAAACAAATGCAGGAAGAGGTTGAAAGGGGAGAGATACCCAGGGCACATTACGACCAGGAGATCAAGTGTAGCCGAGTAACCGCCGAGGAAATGACGCTCATCACCACCGAGATGATTTACAATCTTAACCAATATCACCAGAAAACTACCAGGACCATTCAGGAAGTACGGAAGATCGTTTCCATAGATCCGGCCTGGGGTGGTGACGTTTGCAAGATACAAGGGCTGGTAAATCGCAAAATAGAGAAAGATAAATCAATACTCGACAGACACAACATCACCGAGATTGTTCTGGCTGCCAAGCTGGTAGCTCAGGATATCGGGACCAAAAACTTCATTTGCGATACCGTCAACTCCATAGGTGTTGCCGATCTGCTTGCCGTTGATGAGGCCGGCTACAACGTGCAGTATTTTCACAGCTCCCAAAAGGCAGTTCCCAAGAAAAATACTCAGCAGGAAATAAGGTTT
>JAUWZH010000193.1 GCA_030615435.1 Candidatus Brocadiaceae bacterium
ACTGCAGCTTTCAAGGAGCAGACGGAGGGAATCAACGCGGCTGGATTTACGTACACGCAGGTCCAGCGCCGCGTCGAGCGCCTTATGACGGAGTTGGGCGACGGACTGGCACCAGCAGTGATGAGGATCATCGACAGAGGCGAACCGCTGCTGAAGATGCTAGAGGGATTGGCAAAGTGGTTTGCGACGACAAGCAAGACGACGCAAGCATTGATGATCGCGACTGGTGCGCTCGTGGCTGCGCTGGGGCCGTTCCTGCTCCTGCTTCCGAGTCTCAGTGCGGGCATAGGTATCTTCGTGCCCGCGATGGGCCGGATGATCGCGTATCTGACAACCACCACCATCAAGGTCAATCTCAGCACGCTCTCCCTCGCTCGGTTCGGGGTGGCACTCAAGGGGGCGAGGACGGCCGGCGCATCGCTCTTCGCTTCGCTTCGGGGCGGCGCCGTGGGGATTGGCGTCATCACGGTCGGCGTCACCATGCTGGCCCAGGCATTTGCCGAGGCACAGCGCAAGGGAGAAGAGTTCTCGCAGAGCCTGATCGAGCTCTATGAGCGAGCAGAAGCGGTAGGTATCGCACTCCCGAAGATGGAGCAGCCCGGGTTGTGGGATCGGATGATGGCCGCGCAGGGCCATATCACCAAGAACATGGATCGGATCAATGTCGCCCGGGCAAAGGAGACCCGCAGAATCGAGGAGGCGGAAGAAGCTCTCAAAGGACAAGAAGAGCAGCAACGCAAGGTGGCTGAGGCCGAGGCCGAAGCGGCAGAGGCGGCCAAAAAAGCAACGGAGGAACGCAAGGAACAGTACGCCGAGGCGGCCCAATCCATCCTCTCGAGCTGGCAATCCCTGATCGAGGGTATGCGTGAGGGACAGCGTCTCACCACCTCGGAGTATGTCCAGCAGCTGCGGCAAATGCTGGCGCTGCTCGACACGATGCACGAGGCCCGACGGCGTGCCGGCGAGGCCCCGCTTTTCACTGAGGAGCGACTCGCTATCCTGCGGCGCATGCGGTCGGAACAACTCCAGCTGATCGAGGAGCAAACCACCGCCGAGAAACAACTCGCTGATGCACGAAAGCAATGGGCGGCCGAAGAGTTGGCAGAGCGCCGGCGTCTCTACGCCTACGAGCGCGGCATGATCGATCTGACTTTCCAGCACAAGAGGGACCTGCAAGACCTGATGAATGCCGAGGACAAAGAAGCGCGCGCCGCCATCGCGCGCGAGGAACTCGAGGCGCTACGGCAGCAGCGTGCCGGCGAGAGGGGCGTCGGTGAGAAGGGCGCCGCGGTTGCCTGGACCGGAGCGCTCGCTGCGAAAGCTGCGGAGGAGGAGAAAGTCGACGCGCAGAGCCGGCTCGAATCGCTCCGCCGGGAGCGAGAGCTGGTCAAGGAGCTGGCGGCCGACCAGCAGATGTCGGCAGAGGAGGCCCGGGCGGCGCTCGAGGAAATCTTCGAGGAGATGAAGGCCGCTCAAACCGAACTGGGGGACGAAGAAAAGAAGGTCTATGAAGCGCGCCGGACCGAGCACCAGACGGCGCTCGCTGAAATCGAGGAATACTATGCCACGCTGCGCGACGAGGTGTCGGAGACGACGGACATCATGGGCGATCGGTTCGGGGAAGCTCTGAAGACTTTGGAGACTGGTTTGCTGGGAGTGATCTCCCGGGTGACCTTGCCTACGGAGGCGGGGCCCGCCGCGGCCGGGGCAGTAGGGGCAGCCGCAGATGGAGCTGGCGGGCGCGGGGTCAACATCTACATCGAGGGCCGGCAAGTCGAGGTCGAGCCGAATGTCCAGGCCATGCTGGATCTCGCCGCCCAGGCGCTCGAACGGGAACACGTCCATGGGCGGGGTTAGGCGGGAGATCGCACGATGCCAGGCGCCTCCTATCTATCCGAACTTGATCTGAGCGACAAAACATTCCTCGACGCGGATCCGGCCTTCTACGACAATGGGCCTCCGGAGCGTCGCGCCTCGGACCACCAGACTCAGGACGGCACAGTGCGGCAGGACTTTGGTTATGAGACGAGCGACCGGAGACTGCGGCTGCGGACGGACTGGATGGTGACGGCGACGCTGGCAGCATTCGTGACGAAGTTCGCGGTGGTCGGCAAGGTATGGCGCTGGCATGACGATCTGGGCGCTGACTACAACGTGTTCTTCCGGCGCCTGGCGCCCCGGCGGATCCCGGGCAATAACGCCTATGTGGTCGAAATGACCCTGGATGTGGTGTCTACTCCCTAGCCCAGGGCTCTGCCCTCGTCTCCGGGGCCCACAGGGGGCACCAATAGGCTTCTGAAAGGTTGAGCCGATGGCGAAGGTGATCGAGCGGTACGAGAGCGATGGCGAGACCCTGGCGCAGGAGACTTACGATGAGGGCACGGTCCTCGATGGGGCCACCACCACGCCGCGCAGGGCCTGGTGGAAGAACGCCAGCACGGGCGCGGAGGTCTTCGAATCCTGCAAGTTCGCCATCGAGCAGGTGGGCGCCAATGATGGCGATGACTTCGTGCAGATAGCGCCGGACAGCCCCCTCGCTCCGCCCGGTGCGTGCACGGCCACGAAGGCCGCGGGCATCGCCCTGGAGATCGGCTACTACGAGTGGGCGATCACCTTTGTGACGGCCAATGGCGAAACCATCGCCGGCGCCCGATCAGATGAGACCACGACCTCGGGCAACCAGAAGGTCAACCTCACCGCCATCCCGACCGGGCCGGCCGGAACGACGGCACGCAAGATCTACCGCACGGTCGTCGGCGGCGCCGGCGATCTCAAGCTGGTGGGGACCATCCCCGATAACGTCACGACGAGCTTCCTCGATGACGTGCCCGATGGCTCCCTGGGCGCGGTCGTGCCGAGCCTCAATACCTCGGGCAGCGCGGGCACCTGGCAGACCGGCGACATCAACATCGGGAATGTGGCGGTCGGTGAATTCAATGCCTGCTGGATGCGCTTCAACGTGCCGGGCGGGACCTCCCAGGTCGGCAACCCACGGCGAGCCGATGTGACCTTCATAGAGACCGGAGCCTAATGCTGATCGAGGATTCCCAGCGAATCGAAGTCGACGTCGAACCGCTCATTCAAGACTCCCAGGCTCTCCAGGTGGCGGTCTATAACACACGCGTGAGCGATGCCCAGAGATTGCAGGTCGCCGTGCTGCCTGCGGTCCGAAGCTCGCAGCGGATACTGGCCGCCGTGCGAAACCAGGCCTATGAGGCGGCGGCCGCGGAGCGGCTCATCGCTCCGGATGCGGATATCACATTTGAGTAGGAAGGAAAGGCAGCCATGACGGCAGGAACAGCGGCAAGGCAGGAAGGCGCCAGATGGTGCTGCGTGACCACGGTCCGGAAGTTCGAGGGCGACGTCGATGCCTACATTGAGCGATACGGGCCGGAAGAGGGACTGCGTCGGTTCTATGCCGAGAACGAGCCGGTCGAGGAGATCCGCCGGGAGGGCAATATGCTCGTCCGGGTCGGCATCGAGGCGATCTGGAAGCTCGTGACGGGCGCGGCGGCCACCGAGTTTGACAACACGAATGCCCGCCTGGGCGTCGGCGATGACAACACGGCCGCCCAAGAGACCGATTCCGACCTGATCGGGACGACGGCGTGGAAGGGGATGGAGGGGGGTTATCCCATCGTGAGCCCGCTCGCCGATAAGAAGGTCACCTTCCGCTCCATCTTCGGACCCGCCGAGGGCAACTTCGCGTGGGAGGAGTGGGCGGTCGACAACGGCGCCGTGGCCCACAAGTTGATGAATCGGAAGGTGGAATCGCTCGGGACGAAGTCCGCAGGCAGCTGGCAGCTGACTGTCGAGATCTCGCTGTCATAGTAGGGGGCCTTCGTGGCGACTGAAACCCTTATCCGGCCGGCCGCGGCCGGCATAGACGCGTGGCTCGACCAGGCGAACCCGGCGGTCAATCACGGCAGCGACGACTTCATGGGTTGCTGGCGCGACCTTCAGGACGTCGAGATTCGCCATGCCTTGATCGAGTGGGACCTCTCCGGCCTGAGCATCTCCGAGGGATCGAAAGTCCTCTTCGCGAAGATGATGCTCCACGCGAACGGGGCAGCGACCGGGACCCTGAATGAAGTTATCGGCGCGCACCGGATCACCGCGGATTGGATCGAGGCCGAGGCCACTTGGAACAATCGGAAGACCGGGACTCCCTGGGGGACCGCGGGCGGCGATTGCGACGTCGGGGCGCAGGACACTCAGCTAATCAACACCGGCCAACGGGACACGGCCGACTACTGGTTCAGCTACGTCCTCCTCCAGCAGGTGAAGGACTGGCTCGACGCGGTCGATCCGAACTATGGCCTGCTCCTGAAATGGGCGAATGAGACTGCGGCCGATTCCTTCCGCGGCTTCCGAACATCCGACGATGCGACCGCGAGTCAGCGGCCTTTCCTCTGGGTCGAGAACGACGAAAGTCCGGTCAACCTCGTCCCGACTGCCGCGGGCGTCTATAACGAATGGGCCTTGGGGACCGAGGGCCTTCCCCGATTCGAGACAGTCTGCTTGCCGCCCAATCTCACCGGGGAACCTCTGGACACATTCGCTCGGTCGCTGAACTCCGGGGGGGCGGGCCGCCAGAGCTTCCAGACCCCAGGGAACCTCCCCGCCGGCGTCGTTATTAGCTCGGTCAAGGTCTGCGCGCGAGTGCGGAACTTTACCGGCTTGAATTCCTCGGTTGGCGACTTTGGCGTTCGGGTCAACGGGACGGATTACTACCATGCGACTCCCTACACCGTCTACGGCGCTTGGACTGACTTCGAGCGGGAATGGACGACGAATCCCGACACCGGCCAACCTTGGACTCGCACCGAAGTCAACGCGCTCGAACCGATAATCAAGCGGACCGCCGGCGTGGTCACGACTCGGATGTGTCGCTGCTATGTGCGGGTCACCTTCACGGTAGTCGCGGGGGAGAAGGAAGGTTCCGACAGCGGGACCGGGTCCGACACTGCATCGGTAGACAGGCAAGCCACAGATGCCGGCGCCGGCGTCGATGCATCCGCGCTGGCAGCCAGCGACACAGTCACGGATAGCGGGACGGCGGTCGAGGCGTCCGGAGTCGTCCACAACATCCTCGCCGGCAGCGATGCCGGCGCTGCAGTTGATGCCAAGGTCGAATACCCGCCGGTCGAGCATCTCCGGCTCGAGTCCGGAGCGGGCGTGGATCTCGCTGATCTCTGGCAGGCAATCCTGCGGACCGACAGCGGGAGTGGCGTGGACACAGCTGCGGTCCTCATA
>JAUWZH010000227.1 GCA_030615435.1 Candidatus Brocadiaceae bacterium
CCCTGTGAACGCTTTCAGGTCTATCATCGAGGACTCCCATCTTTCTTGCCCGTGATGCGGGGGTGCATCTCGAGGGTGCAACTGCCCGTGCTCGTCGTTTCTGCGACGGCGCCGCGGTACTTCACGGTGACCGGAAACTCCCGTTCTGCCTCGAAGCGCATCGTCGCGCGGCGGTCCTCCCGCGACAGCGTCAGTTTCAGGTCGCCGAAAGGCGTCTCGACGGTCTGCCGCTCGGGCCATTGATCGAAGGCGCCGACCGGGCTGATCTCGATGCCGCCTCCGGCCAGTCGTGCCCCCAGCAGCATTGCGTCGGCGTACAGGGGGTTGACGTAATACATCACCGGGCGGCCCAGAACCCCCCATTCTTGCAGCGGCGGCACGGGCGCTTCGGTCGCGCGGCGCAGGCCGCTTCGGGTGGCATCGTCTTCTGCGCCCTGGAGGCGGACCATCTCGGGATAAACGCGCAAAGCCATGATGGCCCACAGCCCCTCGCTCTCGCTCTTCCACTGCTTCCTGGTCTGGCCGTAGGAGGAGGGGAACAGTTCGCGGTCCTCGCGTCTGAAGTGCTCGTGCAACTGATGCAGCGCCTTCAGCGGTTCTGCGACGGCGGCCTCCTCGCGGCGCTCCGCGGCGGCTTCAGCCGCATCGAGCATGCTGATCATGGAGACGCCGGTCATGTAGATAGATGAGAAGTAGCCGGGGTGCGGCCCTGCGCCCATTTGCCCGCCGATGCTGCCCCGTGAATCCAGGACCCTGCGGCTCATCCGGACGAGTTCCTGCGTGCGTTCCCGGGCGTGTTCGGTGTCAAGAAAGCGCCACAGCAGCGCCCACGCCCCCAGCTCGGCGTTGTCGCGTCCGATCGAGCAGCGCGGCCAGTTGGAACGGTACCACGCCCAGTAGGCTTCTGCTGCCATCTCGCAGGTATCCAGCAGGTAAGGGTCGCCGGTTTCGAGGTAGCCGTAGAGTGCATCGCGGAACTTGGCATAGGCGCAGGTCTTCCAGCCCCATCCGCCGATCCACTGGTGCACGGTGAAATCGGTGTGGTCCACCGCCAGGTCCGCCCAGTAGTAGCATGAAGCCAGGGCGTCCCGGAGAACCTCGGGCCGCCCCGTGTGGTAGTAATTCTGCATCATGCCGACGCCGGCGTCGCCATCGTTGGCTTCCATCCCGGAGCCGCCGTCGAACCGGCCGCGGATCATCCGCTCGCGCGTCCTGTCGGTGGCTATCTCCCCCAGGCGGTCGTAGGCGCCCCTCACCGGCAGGTATCCCCATGGCCATGGCTCGCCGCTGAGTGCATACCACCATGCCGGCACGCGGTAGCGGGCGAGGAGCGGCGGCGCATCGGAGAGGCTGAGCTGGAAGCGGAAGGTGCGCGCAAATCCCTCGGCCCACTCCTCCGGTGGGGCATCTTCCAATTGCGGGTTGAAGGTGCGGCTGACGGGATACCAGTGCAGTTCGCCCTCCGTCTCTTCGATCCGCCCGGGGTGCTGCTCGCTGCAAAGGATGGCCGAGTCGCCGAGGTTCAGCTTCGTGCCTCCGAACTCGAACCGCAGCCCGTCGGCCGGGATCGAACGCGGGGCGGCCTCGACTGCGTCGCCAGCGAGCCGCAGCATCGGCAGGCCCTGGAAGTCATAGCCCTTGATGTGCAGCTTGGTGTTGACGAAGTGGGCGGCGACGTCCGCCACCCCGTTGCGGAACAGCACCAGGTAGACGTCGGCCCACAGGTAGGTATCCTCGTTGTAGATCACTCCGCCCACGCGGATCGCCTGGGCCACGGGGTTGTGCCACAGGGGGTCTATCTGCACGTTTTCCCAGTAATAAGGACCGCCTTTCGGGCCGGTGGCCCCCGCCTGGATCACCAGCGTGCGGGCGCCGAAACTCAGGTGCAGCGCCGCCTGTACGGTGACGCACTCGCTCGCCGGCACCCCCCGCAGTTGCTCGATCTCGATATACGAGGGGGGGGTGAAGGACTTGCTCACGAGCGTCGGCTCCGTGCGATACTGCCAGGCTTCGGACGGCGCACCCTCAGGGGCGGGCTCATCGGTCAAGCGCATCCTGTCGGGCACACCCGCCTCGTCCACCACGTAAGCAATGGCGCGCCGGGCCAGTTCGTGGCGTTTCCACCACCCAACCGGATGCATGGCGGCGGTGGGGTGATCAATGCGCAGGCTCTCGGCCAACTCCCGTGGAAGCGGCAGGGAGATCATGGCCACAGTCGCTTCAGCCGGCCCGGTCCGCTCCAGGACCAGGCGCTTCAACAGGTCCTTCACTGTCGTCACCTTTCTGTTTGATTGGTCTTCCGGGTGCAGAAGACAGAACGGTTACAGGTGGGGGAGGGGAGGACTCAAGGAAACCGCGCTTTCTCCCCCGGAGAGTCCCCGGAGGCAGAATGGGGCGCACGCGCCGCCCCTTACCGCATGCCCTCCTTCTTCGGGATCAGACAGAGGAAGGCCACCGGGTTTGCGGCGTCGGCGGCGAAATAGTGTTCCTCATGCGGTGGGATGTAGATCACGTCGCCCGCTCGAAAGCGTTCCTCATGGCCGCCTGCGAAGACGGTTCCCTGTCCTTCGAGGACGTACACCTCGTGTTCCCAGGCATGCTCATGGTGGCAGGTTCTGCCGCCGGCCTCGACCTCAAAGCGTCGCATGTAGAAGTTCGGCGCACCATCCCCGGCAGAGATCAACCACCGGACGCGGACTCCTTTAGTGCCGGCTTCGCTGACTTCCTCTCGTTGGACTTCTTCGTAGTGAAGGTGCTTCATGCGATTCGGCTCCAATCCTTTCGGCCACGTTCACGCACGTCAGAGCGGCCCACAAGGTAACGTCCCCCGGTTCACGGTGCAAGTCTTCGCTCGGAGGGCGTTCGGGATGACGGGACGGGGATTCTCCGAATGCGGCGGCCTCCGCTCGCTGCGGGCAGGAAGCCGGACCATCCGGGACGTCGAACTCAACTGTATGCGCCGAACTCCCTGTACGCCTGCATCAGCGCCTCGAGGTTCTCCAGCGGCGTGTCGGCCTGGATGTTGTGGCTCGTGCACAGGATGTAACCGCCGCCGCCGGCGAGGGCTTCGACCCTGTCCCTGACCTCCGCCCGCACCTGCTCGGGGGTGCCCCGGGGGAGGGTGTTCTGGATGGAAATGCCGCCGTGGAAGGCCAGCAGGTCGCCGAACTCGGCCTTCAGGGCGCGGGCGTTCATCCCCGCCGCTTCCGGCTGGAGGGACTGCAAGATGTCGAGGCCCCGCTCGATCATCAACGGCACGATCGGGCGCACCGAACCGCACGTGTGGTGCATCACCCGCGCCCCGTGGGCCTTGCCGAGGGCGACGTACTGTGCGAATCCCTCGCCGAGGAACTCCACCCACATGGACGGGGAGATGAGCGGCCCGTGCTGCGATCCGAAGTCGTCACCCGTGAGGAGGATGTCAATCTTGCCCCGGCCGGCCTCCAGGACCCGCTCTCCGTACGCGCAGCAGAAGCTGCGAATGTGGTCGAATACCGCGTGGGCGATCCTGGGCCGGAGGGCCACGTCGGCGAGTATCTGCTCCGTGCCTCGCAGGTACATTGCCGGCTTGAGCTGGGCGAGTCGGTTGAGCCGGTCCCCCATGAACACGGCCACGCGCCCGCGCTCGCGGACGGCGTCACACTGGGCCTCGACGGGGCGGTAGTCGAACCAGTCGGCTGAGGGCCACCCCTGGTAGGCATTGATCTCTTCAAGGGTGCGGGCCTCCTGCAGCGGCGAACGAACGACTTCTTTGTAGTGCTCCGCGCCTCCACCGACCTGCACCCTGACAGTCTTGCGGCGCACGCCCCACAGGTCGGCCGCGGACCTGTCGGGGAAGGTGCGCAGAGGAGGTCCCACGTAGGCAGGCCCCTCGATGTAGCGCAGGTCCACGTCGTGCGCGTCGAGAAACGCTTCCGCACTCACGCCTTCTGCCGAGCGCAGTTTTGCACTGAAGCCCGCAGACATCCAGAAGTCCACCGGCACGCGGTCGGGCTCCTGATGCTCCAGGGCCAGCAATGTGCGTTCGCGGGACGTCACAGGTCTTCCTCACAACCGAAGGCGGTTGCAGGCCAGGGCCGGCATGGCGTGCCGGAAGCTTCTTCGTGGCCGGGCGGGCGCCGACTGCTTATCGGAGCCGATCGGTTGCACCTGCCCCGGCGGTTCCTCGGGCGAGCATCATCCGCCCCCGGCCATTCGCCTTTCCAACTCATCGAGCACGCCCGCCTCGTGTGCGAGCTTCAGGAACGGGGCGTAGGTGCGATACTGCTTGCTGCTGGTGCGGACGCCGGTGATTACCTCGGGTGGGCCGCTGAACCGAAGGAACTCTATCCCTCCTTCGAGGTACCGCTGCTGGCCCGTTGCGTGGTAGGCGTAAGCGTAGGCCGGCAGCGTGAGGTTGAGCCTGTACGGATGAAGCTGGCGCCCCGCCCAGGCCATGCCCACCGCGTTGCGGCCGTGCTCCATGTGCCAGTCGAGGATCGTGAGCATGAGCTCCAGGGCCTCTTCGTCCCCACTCACCCGGTGGAGCTGGCCCAGACCGGTGAGCACCGTGCCGAGGCCGTAATTCATCCCCGTCCCGTCGTAGGTGCCGGTGCGCTCGACGACGTCCCGGACGTCGTCTCGGAGCGTC
>JAUWZH010000297.1 GCA_030615435.1 Candidatus Brocadiaceae bacterium
CGAAACACGTCTTTGAGGGAGGGCAGCTTCGGCCCACCGGATACCACTACGCGGGACGGGCAGGCTTCAATGACCCGGGCGTAGGAGTCCGGATCGCCCGTGTAGAAGGTCTTGACGATATCCACGTTAAGCTCGGCCGCAGCGCGTGCGGCGTACTTCACGTGCTCTTCCCTATAGCGCTCCTCCTCCGGAAGTCCCTTGGGATAGATGTGGGTAACCGTCGGCATGCCCGCCAGGTCGGCAGCCCGCGTAAAGGCCCCGAGGGCCTTGAGGAGTTCCGCCTGGTGCTCGCCGCACAGGGTGCAGCCCAGGGCGGCCGCATCTGCTCCCAGACGCACCGCTTCGTCCACCTGCGCCACCTGGGCGTCATAGCCGGGATGATACGGCGCAAAGGTGGAGCACTTGAGGATAAAGGGGACTGTCCCCGCGTAGGGCGCAAACACGCGTTGCGCCGTCCCCTTGAGCATGGTGATAGCGTCGGGGCCGGCTTGAACGACCTTCTCCACGGCTTCGGTGATTCTGTCAATCCCGGGGAGCACCCCCCATCCGATGGCGTGGTCCATGGCGATGACAAGGATCTTGCCGGACTTCTCGTTGATGAGCCGGTTGAGCCGAACCTGCTTTCCCAGTGTCATCTTCTCTCACCTCTCAAGGCAGGGCATGTAGGAGTGCGTATTGCGAGACTGGCCGCCCACGGCGACAGGAGGGTTCTGAATCTGGATAAGCCCGCTTACCCATTCGGCGTTATGAGGACCTTCAGTCTCCCTTCTCCCTGCGTCACCTTCACGGCCTCGTTGATCTGCGTCAGGGGAAACTTCCTGTCAACGTACCTGCTGAGGTCCATTGCGCCCTCGGCCTGCAATTCCATGGCTTTGGCTACATGCCTTGGAGCCGAGCCGTGAGTCCCGACGACGGCAGCCTCCTTGTAGTGTATGAGGTTGCTGTCAAGGGGCACGACCGAGCGGCCGCGTAGAAGCCCGCCGAAGAAGTTCACCGCCCCCCGCTTGCCTACCACCTTCAATGCTTCCTGTTGGGCCTGGGGGCTGGAGCAGGCCGTTATGACCAGGTCCACCCCGAACCCATCAGTGAGTTCGCTAACCCTTTCCTCGAGGTCATCATCGCTCAGGTTTATTGTCACTTCGGCCGTTGAGACCGCCGCAGCTTTCTCAAGTTGGGCCTTGGAGATATCGCACAGAATAGTGCGACCTGCCCCCAAGTGATGAGCCAGGTCCGCGATTATCACCCCCAGCGGCCCGGCCCCCATTACCAGCACGCCGGCACCCTTCCTCACAGGCGAGAGCTCCAGGCAATTGACCGCGCATGAGAGGGGCTCCGTAAGCGCCGCCGCCTCGAGGGGAACGTTCTCCGGCACCTTCACCACGCACCCCGCCGCGAGCACGTCCTGATCCACCCTGATTAGCTGAGCGAACCCGCCGTCCCGGTGATAGCCGACTATCTGGACGGCATCGCACATCTCGGGGTAGCCCCTCCTGCACATGACACAACCCAGACACGGAACCGTGGGGGCCACCACTATCCTGTCACCGGATTGAAACCCGCGGATGCCCTCTCCGACCCCCTCCACCACGCCGGAGAGTTCGTGGCCCGTAATGCGGGGAATGTCCATGCGCGTGACTCTCCCCTTGTCCAGTTTCACGTCCTGGCACTGTAGTACCTTCAGATCCGTACCGCAGATGGCGCAGGCATGCACCCGGACAAGGAGGCCGCCGGGCGGACACTGAGGGTCCGCAACCTCCCCTACCTCGAACAGGGACTTCCTCACAAATCGGGCGGCCAGCAAGCCTCACCTCGCATCCATGCGGTCAAAACACTTCTCGATGTTCGTAAGATCGAAATCTCCGAGCGGCAGCTCGATCCTCTTCTGCAGCCTGGTGGATTCGTAGGATGCATCGGCAATCTCCACGGCCGTCATGCCTTCGACAAGTCCGGCCTCGGGCTGCCGGTCAGTGATGATGCATTCCACGAAGTGGTCTATGTTCCGGCCAAATGAGTCGAGATGCCCCGGGTACACGTGATCGATTTCTTCAGGGATCTCGATGGGAATCTCCTCTTTTGACTCGTTGCCAAACAGCACGACCCGGCTGTCCTTGGTTTCATAGGGGCTGAACTGCCAGGCGATCTGCCCCTCCGTGCCCATCAGATGGCCGAATATGCTCCTGCTGCGGCGGTCGTGGTAGTTGCTGCAGAGGTATCCGCTCACTCCCGAAGAGAACTCCAGAAGGTTTACGGAGTAGTCCTCCACTTCCCTGGCGGAAGAGATGATCCGATTCCGGGCAGTAATCGCGGAAACCTCGCCCGCCCAATAGCGGCCGAGGTCGAAGAGATGGCTGCCGAGTTCTTTCAGTACCCCCCCGCGCTGGAGGATCTCATGTCGCCAGCCAATCTCGGGACGGTACATGCCCAACGTGAAGTCGAGGTGAAACAACCTTCCTATCCTGGGCAGAAGCTCGTCCACTTTCCGGATGACCGGGTGGAGGCGCATTTGAAAACCCACCGCGACCCTGACCGGCGCCGCGGCGCCAATCTCGACCATCCGCCGGCACTCGTTCACGTCACGAGCCAGCGGCTTTTCGCAGAGCACGTGCTTGCCGGCTGCCACAGCACTCCTCAACTGTGCCAGATGCTCGTGACTCGGCGTGCAGATGCCCACCACGTCCACGCCGGCGTCCTCGGTTACCTCCTGCCAGCTCTTTCTCGCACAGGCGCCGGGATACTTCTGAGCCAACGCCTCGGCTCGCGAGAAGGTGCGGTTGTAGAACGCCACGACCTGTATGTGTGTGTTGCGTGAAAACCAGCGCGCGTAGACCCTCCCCATCTTTCCACAACCCAGTATACCAACTCTTAGCCTGCTCATCTGTTGCGCGCACACTTCCCATTTCAGCTCAGTACGCAAACGGGCCAGTCTGACGCTGAAGAATACGCTCAGGCCGGAGTTTTGTCAAGCTGCTCGGCCTGAGGGGCGGGCGCCGCCAGTTGCTGGTCAGTACGTGGGGTCTCCCACGGTCCTTAGCGCCTGCCACGTCCACGACTTCTTGTCCCGGCCGACTGAGGCAGTGACGCAAACCGATTGGTGACTCGCCTGGGGGGGCAGGCACTTCGGGCACACGGAATCGGGTACTGTGTCGAACTGGTGCCTGTGGCAGGGAGCAAATCGTCTGCCTGGCCGGCTAAGTCAGTAGTGATAGGTAGTCGAAGTCGTCTGAACACTGTTCCCAAAGCGCTTCCATGGCCGCCGGCCAGACCTCATTTGTGAAAGATTTGTG
>JAUWZH010000012.1 GCA_030615435.1 Candidatus Brocadiaceae bacterium
TTCACCCTCGGATACGCCCTGTTCCGCATTACGTCCGACGTCGAGAAACTCCCCTTCCCCCTCGCGCCGATAACCGCGAAGGGGGTAACCGCCCTCGCAGAGAGCGAAGAGGAGTCCTGGCGGTGGCGATGCTTCACCATCGGTTCCACCGTCGGCATCGCCTTCGGCCTGATCTACGTCGCCATGCCCACTCTCACGGGGGTCTTCCTCGACAGGCCGTTGTATCTGCTGCCGGTCCCCTTCGTGGACTTCACCGCCAGACTGCAGGGCATCAGGTGGCTGAGGGCCGTCCCGCTCGCCCTCAACACGAACCTCAATCAGATCTTCCTCGGCTTTGTGCTGCCCTTCTGGATGATAGTGGCCCGCTTCGTAGGGGGGCTGCTCGGGCGCCTCGTCCTCAATCCCATCCTCTTCAGCCGGGGCGTCCTGCAGCGGTGGCAGCCCGGCATGGACTACATTGAGACAGGCGTGGCGAACCAGTTCGACTTCTGGCTTTCCTTCATCATCGGCACCGCCATCGCCGTCGCCCTGCTCGGCCTCTACGAGGCGTTCACGGCGTTCCTGGAGCAGAAAAGGAGCGGCAGGGCCGCCGGCGGGCGCCTGATGGCCCCGCCCGAGGGGCGAGGGGACATACCGATAAGCGTGGCGCTGCTGTCCTACGTCGCCATTACCTCCTGGACCATCATTCTCGCCCACTGGCTCGTGCCGAAGTTCCCCGTCTGGATCATGGCGGCATTCGGGTTCGGTTACACCCCGTTCATGTCCTACGTCAGCGCGCGCTTGCAGGGACTGACCGGACACAGAATCGGCATTCCATATGTCCGGGAGGCCTCCTTCGTTCTGAGCGACTACAAGGGGGTGGACATCTGGCAGGCGCCCCTTCCCCTGTCCGACCAGCCCGGCATGGGCGCCCTCAGCTTCCGGCAGACAGAACTGACCGGCACCAAGTTCACCAGCATCTACAAGGCCCAGTTCTTCACCATCCCCATCTCCATCGTCGTGAGCCTGCTTTTCTGGAGCTTCATCCACAAGATGAGCAACATCCCGGAGGACTATCCCTTCGTGATGCGCTTCTGGCCCCGCGATGCCATCTTGAGGAGCTTCTGGATGACGGCGACGACCACGGGGAACTCCTTCTTCCTACAGGCCTTCAAGTTCCGGTTCGTCGGCATGGGGCTCGGCTACGGGCTGGTGCTCTATCCGATCCTGCGGCTATTGGGTGCGCCGACACTGCTTCTCTACGGCACCATCAGCGGGCTGGCCGGAGACCCGATGAACGCCTTCCCGCAACTGGTCGCCGCCCTGATCGGCCGCTTCTACCTGGCGAAGATATTCGGAAGGCGCCGGTGGGGGGAATTCACCCCCGTGCTCGCCGCGGGATTCGGCTGTGGCATAGGCCTGGTGGGGATGGTCTCCATGGGCGTGAGGCTCATCTCCAATGCGGTCTCGATGTTGCCGTTCTGACAGAACACAAGGGTCAACAACACCGCCTCAGAGCTGACTGAAAATGAGCGCTGAAGAGAAACAGGAACCGATCCAGTACAGGGAAATAAAGCGGGTCGAAGGTCCCCTTCTGCCGCGTTGGCTCTCGGTCCTGCTCTATGCAATCTTCGTGCCGCTTTCTGCTTTCGGGTTGGTCTACATCGGCCGCTCGGCCTGGGTGCAGCACAACACCGTCGGCCTCCTCCGCACCATCACCGGTCCGTGGGAGGGGGAAATGCCCCCGATGGACTCCGAACAGGTCCAGGGCCGGTTCCACTACCTCGAGCGCAAACCCCGCAACGGCTTGCTCTACGTCATCGAAGAGCTGCTCCAGGACGCGATAAGAGACCCGCGGATGGCCCGGGCCATCGTGCTGAAGCGGGCCCTCCAGTGGGCAACACAGGCCGAGAAGAGGCTGCTGTTCGAAGAGATCCTCGCCAACATGAGCAAAGACGGCGAGATGAGGCTCGATTACGTGCTGCCGGAGGAGCACAGGCAGACCCTGGAGGCCTTCCTGAACGAACGCGCCGCCCAACCCAGGGCCAGTTACGAGGACAGGAAGATCACCGAGGTCCTCCAGTGGGTCGCCGAGGGGCGTCCGACCGCCGCGAAAGGCCCGGAGATAAGGAGGATCAAGTCCCTGCAAACCCAGTATGAGAAAAAGATCTTCGCCGGCCGCGAAAGGAGGGCGCTTGAGAAACTCGCCGAGCAGTGGGGCCGCAGCGACGAGCCGGTGCCCCGAGGAGCCGCGCAGAAGTTCGCAAGAATGCTCCGGGGCAAGTACGCCGAGCTCAGCCACGAGGAAAAGCAGTGCTGCCTCGAACGGGCCAAACACTGGGAAGGACTCTACCTGAAGGGACAGGAACGCCTCACGCAGGTCGCCGCACGGCTGGCGAGGATCATCCAGCGGGACGACAGGTTCCTGGACCACCCCGAACTGTGGGACCTGGTGCGCCTGCTCTACATGTCCCACCAGCCCGCGCGCAGGAACCTCGCCGAGACGATATTCGTGCTCAGAACCAGACGATTCATCCTCATCTACCTGTCCCAGTTCCTGCTGAAGGACACCATCAACCCCGTGATGGCCGCCGAGACGGCACGCCTGACCAAGAGCGAGCACGAGGCATTGCTCAGGGACGAGAACCTCCGGCGGCGACTGGCCTGCATAGAGCTGGCCGGGCGCATCGCGCTGGACTACTGCCGGGAGCCCTTTGAGATCCGGGGCATTGAGGAGCCGGAGCGGGAAGAGCTCTTCAAAGACAGGATCATCCGCGCCCTCCAGGCAGTGATCGAGGACGAAGAAGTGGGCAAGCAGGCGCAACAGATCCTCGATGCGATCCCGGACGCCTGCAAGGAACACTCCGAGTGAAAGGGGCGGGGCCCCACGCACGGGCGGGTTTCTGCTGCAACAGAAAAACCCGGCCGCCTTGCAACCGACGACCGGGCTCCTGTGGCTTTGCGGTAGGGGGGGACCTCCGCTCAGCCCTGGGCCATATCACCCGCGGCCCTCTGGGCTTTGCGGATGGTCTTGAGCCTGTCCATCTCCTCTCGACGTCGGCGCATGGAGGGTTTCTCGAACCGCGCCATCCTTTTCGTTCGGTTGATTATGCCCTCCTTGTCGCATATCTTCTTGAACCTGCGCAAGGCTTCCTTTATCGGCTCGTTCGGCTTTACGGTAACCTTCGCCATTGAAGGTAACCCACCTCCTTGCTTCGGCTGCCCGTTGGATTCTGAGGAAAAGACTCGTCCTGCACTTTATCATATTATAGCATCCCGTCATCCAGAGTCAAGGCGCTCGACTGCGAGGTCCGCTCGTGTTATCATCCGGTGGTTTGCGCCGCCGCTTCCCTCTGGCATTTTGCCGCGTGCTCATGAACAAAATCACCGCTTTGACGCTGATGCTGGTCCTCCTTGCAGTTGGCCGGGGCGCCTGGAGCTCGGCCGAGGCGCCGATGCCCGTGCCACCGCGCGAGGCAGGGGAGGCCGAGAAGCTGGTGAGGGTCAACGACCACGTCATCACCCGCAAGGAGCTTGAGACGTTCTTCGAGGCGTTCTACCTCAACGAACCCCTGCGCGAGGAGATGAGAGGCCTGCCGCCCCTGCAGCGGGAGCAGCTCTACGGGCAAGGGTTCGCCAAGGCCCTGCCGGAACTGGTAGAGCAGCGCCTGCTGCTGGCCGAGGCGAGGAGAGAATACACCAACACGGAAGCTGTCCAGAAAGCAATAGACGAGATGCTTGTCAGGCGGCTCGACGAGTTGAGCGAGGAAAAAGGCTCGCTACGGGCAGCGCTCCAGTCTTTCCATCATCGGGGCATCACCCTGGAGGAATGGCGAGAACTCATGGCGGATGCCATCCTGGCTCAGAACTACCTGTGGGGGAAACTCGAATCCCCCGTCCACATCAGGCCCGCAGAGCTGCGCCTCTACTACCGGCGGCACCGGGAAAGCCTGCGCCGCCCGAGGCGCGTCCTCTACCGCCTCATCCTCGTGGACCCGGCCGGATGCGAGAACGAAGAGCAGGAAAGGGCGAAGGCGGAATCCATCCTGGAGCAAATTCGCCAGGGGGCCGATTTCGCGCAGCTCGCCGAGCGCCACTCCCTGGACCGCGATGAGACCGAAGGGGGGCTGCGGGAGGTCGAAGCCTCACGGACCTCTTCGGACTGGCTCCCGCCGCTGTGCCGGGGGCTGAAACCCGGCGAGGTCTCCGGCGTGCAGAAAAGCGAGGCAGGCTACTGCATCGCCAGGCTGGAGAAGGTGATCCCCAGCCACGTCCCCTCCTTCGAGGAGGTCCAGCAGGCGATGCGCGCCGCCCTGAGCCGCCGCAAGAGGGAAGAGGCGCAGCGGGAGCTGATTGACAGGTTGCGCAGCAGTGCACACGTGCAGTACCTGCCGGCGGGCGAGAAGTTGCTCGGGCGATGAAGCGGGGCTTTGAAACGCCGCGCCGTCGCGGGTAGAATCGTTCTTTCGACCAACGGCGCAAGGAAGGCCCATTCCATGAGAGAGCCAAATCCATCTTTTCTCGCTCGCGGCGACTACGACAAACAGCGCGAGACCGCGTTCCTCGGCGAGCGGCTGCTGGAGTCCCGCACGATGCTGCTCGCAGAGCCCATCACGAAGGACCTGGCCGAGCGGGTCTGTTCGAAACTCCTGCTGCTGGAGCAGGACAGCGAGAGCAAGCCGATTACCCTCTACATCAACTCCCCGGGGGGCGATGTGGACGCGGGGTTCGCCGTCTTTGACATGGCGCGCTTCATCGCCGCCCCCGTGCGCTGCATCTCCGCCGGCCTTGCGGCAAGCGCGGCCGTTGTGGTGCTTCTGGCCGCCCCCAAGCAGCGGCGGCTCAGCCTCCCCAACTCCCGATTCCTCATGCACCAACCCTCCGCCGGGGTGCGCGGCTCCATTGCCGACATCCGGATCGAGGCGAAGGAGATCATCAAGATGCGCCAGAGGATCAACGAGTTGATCGCCCGGGAAACCGGGCAGCCCGTCGAGAAGGTCGAAAACGACACCCGCCGCAATTACTGGATGAGCGCCGAGGAGGCCAGGGAATACGGCCTCATCGAAAGGATTATCAGGTCGAAATCGGAGATCGTGGATTAGCCCCGAGGGGGACCCTCCAGAAAGCAGACAAACCATGAAGCGCCTCGCGCCATTGACGATCGCAGCGGTTGTTGGCCTCGCCATTCTGATCCTTCCCGCCGGCTCTGCGGCACAGGAGCCCAAAGTTCCTCCGCCCGAAAATGCCCATTCTGAGGCCGATGCCGTGGCCCTCGCGCGAAGGGCCGCCGAACAGGCCAGGAAGCTCTTCCAGCAGGGCAAGATGCAGGAAGGGGCAAACCTGCTCGCAGAAACGGCCGACAAGATCGGCGAGAACCCTGCCGCCGACCAGCTTCGCATCCCGGCAATCGGTGCCCTGGCCTTCCGGTTCGCGCAGGAAAACAAGAACCGTGAGGAGCTCCTCGAGCTGACCGACAGGTTCCTGGAGAAAGCGTCAGACCCCTTCAGGGAGCTGGCCCACCTCCACGCCGCCAGCATTTATATCCTCTGCACGGAATACGGGCGGGCTCGCGAGGTGCTCCATCACTACCTCGACGCATACCCCCCTCCCACCGAAGAAGAGGTCGAGAGCTTCAGGGAGATGGTGAAAAACGCCTCAGGAAACCCCGACAGAGAGGTCGAGGTGGAGCACCCGCGCACTTCAGGGCGAAAAGCGGCGAGGTGGATGCTTGAAAGCATTTCTTTCATCGGCAAGAAAGCGCCCCCCTTCGAGGTCGAGACGCTGGGAGGAGAAGAAGTCTCCCCGCGCAAGTTCGAGGGCAAGGTGCTCCTTCTCGACTTCTGGGCCACGTGGTGCACGCCCTGCATCGAAGAGCTGCCCAGATTGAAAAAGACCTACGAGAAATACCACCCGCAGGGTCTGGAAATACTCGGCCTGAGCCTCGACCAGCACAGGAAGGAGCTCGCCGCGTTCGTGGAAGCCGAAGGCATAACCTGGAGGCAGGCCCACGTGCAAGAGAAAGCACGAGAGCTCCTGTGGCTCTACAAGTTCGAGGGCATCCCGGCCACTTTCCTCATTGACCGCAGGGGAATCGTGCGGGCCCGGGACTTGCGGGGCAGCAGGCTCACGGCCGAGATCGGCCGCCTGATCGAAGAAGAACCGCCCGAGGGGGAAAACCACTGAGGCTTGCCGCGCGCCATCTGATGCGGAGGGCGCCCGTGGAACGGGTGACGCTGCTTCTTGTGCTCTGTGTCGGTCTCGGGGCGATTCCCCTTGCGGGCGCCGCCGATGAGGAGACCGAAGCACAGGCACGCCGCTTCTACGCAAGCGCCTTCCGGGACGACCTCGGCGCCGACGAACGCGCGGCAGCCCTCGAGGCATTGGCGAAAGACTACGCAGACACCCGATGGGCGGACGACGCACTGTGGGTGCTCGGCGAGATGGCGGACAGGGGCGGCGACCGCCGGCGGGCGATCCTGTTCCGCCGTCAGCTCCTGCAAAGGCAGAGCCCCCCCCAACTGGAGGAGCTGACGCGTTCCCTGCCGGTCTACCGGCATTCCCGCATACCGCAGGCGCTTTTCGTCCTCGACCTCACCGGCAAGAGCTACCGGAAGGACGGCGGCTGGGGGCTTCCCTTCAACCCCGTCCCGATGATGGCCTGCGAGGATCTGGCGTTCGACTACGAGGGGATGGAACTGTTCGAACTCGCCCTTCGTGAGTACCGCCGGGCCGCGAGGGCCGCGCCGCCGGGCGGCCTGTTCAGAAGGACCTACGAACGCCACGCCCGCCGACTGGAGAAAAAGATCGAAACGCTGAAGGCCGACGAGCTCTCCCGGAAGGAAAACGAGGGCCCCGAGGCGGAGAAGCAGCCGCCGGAAGGCGAAGAGCGCGAGCAGGAGGACTCCGGGGCGAAAAGCGATGAGCAGGACCAGCACAGCGAACCGTCCGGAAAAGACTCCGGAGGCGATTGAGCTCCCCGTGCCGGTTGTGCTCGCCAGCAAGTCGCCCCGGCGACGAGAGCTCCTCAGAGAGGTCGTTCGGCACTTCGAGGTGTTGGAGCCGCGCGTGGACGAGCGTTCCGGCCCCGAGGCGGACGCCGAGGCCCTGGCGCTCCGCCTCGCCCGGGCCAAGGCCGAGGAGGTCGCGCGGCGTCGCCCCCAAGCACTGGTCATCGCCGCCGACACCCTCGTGGAATGCCGGGGGGAGCTCATCGGCAAGCCCTCCGACAGGGACGACGCCATACGGATCCTCACCAGGCTCACTTCGCACCCCCACCGGGTGGTGAGCGGCCTGTGCGTGATCGCCCCCGGCGGAAGGAGACGCTGCCTCGTCTCCGTGGCACACATCCGGATGAAGGCGCTCTCGCGGGCCGAGATCGAGCGGTACGTGGACCGCCACGACGTGCTGGGGCGGGCCGGCGCCTATCACCTCCAGGAGGCCGACCCCAACGTGCTCAGCCTGCGGGGCAGCCCGAGCGCCGTGATGGGGCTGCCGCTGGAGGAGTTGCGTTCGATCCTCCAATCGCTGTATCCTGCGCATTGCCCCGGCGCCCCGACGGGCGATTCGTGAGCAACGGCTGCGCTCCCCCCACCGGAGGTGGTCACAGTGGAGAAGTTCTCCTGGCTCATAGAGAATAAGCTCGCCGGGATGGCCCATCCCGGTGAGGATCCTCAGGTCTTCGCCCGCCTCAAGGACGCCGGCATAGGCGCCGTGGTAACACTTACGCTGCACCCCCTCCCGTCCCACCTGCTCGAGGAGCAGGACCTGGCGTACCTGCACCTCCCCATCCCCAACTTCGCCCCGCCCCAGCCCTGGCAAATCCTCAGGTTCATCGAGTTTTGCAGGCGCAATGCCGAAGAAGACCGCCCCGTGGTGGTGCACTGCCTGGCGGGCTGCGGCCGCACGGGCACGATGCTCGCCTGCTACCTCGTCTGGCAGGGCATGGACCCCGCAGGGGCCATCCACACCGTGCGCGTGCGCCGTCCGTGTTCGATCGAAACGCCCGAACAGGAGGACGCCGTCTTCGAGTTCGCGGCCCGCCTGCGGGCAAGCCCGCCGAAGGGCAAACAGGAGGCGACACGTTGAATCGCCCCCCCTCGGGCAAGGCCGGGCCGGTTGCAGCTCAGTGCCGCCGGAGCATATAATGGCCCCTGAAGGCAGTGAGAGCTCCCCTTCCCTCCACCAGAGGGCCCCATGACCACACTCACGGCCATAGTCGCCGCTCCCGGCGTTGACGGCGTCGCCTGCGCAGTGGTCGTCGCCCGCGCCTGCCAGGGGCCCTTCGACACGTTGTTCTTCGACTCGGAGCACCTCCTGGATTTCTTCGACGCCTCGGTGCAGCGCAGGCTCCCGAACCTCTACGACCTCGTCATCTGCGACCTGGGGGTGGTCCACACGAACTGGGACGGAAAGCTGCTCAGGCCGCACCTGATGGACGCCCTGCGCGGCCTGGTTGCGCCCGTGCTCTGGTTCAGCCGGCGGAGCTGGCTTCCCGAGGATCGAGCTGCGGTGGAGAACATCTTCGGCGAAGGAAGGCTTGTGCTCTCCGAGACGGCCCCGTGCACCGCCTCACTGGTGCGCGATCACTTCGCCGCTTCGGACGACGAATACGCCGACCTGATGGTCCGATTCGCCTCGGGCAGCCTCTCCGAGGAGGCTGCGGCGCTGTGGGGGGCGAGCTGGCGGCAGGCCATCGTCTCGCTCAAGGACGACGTGCGGCGCCTCAGCGATGCCATCGGGCCCCTGATAGACGGCGATCCGGAGCGTCTGAGCGAGCAACTCGCACTGCGCGCGGCCAGGATCGAGACGGAGAACCGCGAGCTCGCCGCCCGCGGGGCGGAGGAGCCGGTGGAGATGGGCGGCCACAAACTCGTGCCCCTTTCCGTACCGCCCGGGCGGCACGCCTTCTGGCGTGAGATCAGCGATCAGGCGCGCGCGCAGAGCGGCGCCCAATTCTGCCTCTGCCAACTGCTCGGGCGCCCCGTGCTCATCCTCTCCCGGGGGCCGGACCAGCGCGTGGACCTTCGCCCCTGGACACGCTACCTCACCGACCTGATGCCGCAGGCCCACACCGTGGGGGGGCAGCCGGAGGCCGTGCCGCTCTTCGTCCGGGGCCTCACGGAAGACCCGGGCCTGAGGGCGGAGGCGATTCAGATCCTGCGCGACGGCGCGCACCTGCTGGAGGGTTAGTCAGGGCCGAAGGGCTCAGCACCAAGCGGGTCCGCCGCAGGAACTCCTTTAGAACCCAGATTCCAGAGGGATGGCTCGATGGCTCAACTGAAGCGCGTCGGCGTGCTGACCGGCGGGGGGGACTGCCCTGGACTCAACGCCGTCATCCGGGCCGTGGTCAAGACGGCGACCCGGGACTGCGGGATCGAGGCCTACGGCGTAGAAGACGGCTACGAGGGCCTGGTGGAGGACAGGATCCGCCCCCTGTCTTACGACGATGTGAGCGGCATCCTCACAGCCGGCGGGACCGTCCTCGGCACCTCCAACAGGGGCAGCCCGTTCGGGTATTGCGAACCGGGCATGGAGGAACAGGGGCCGCAGGACAGGGCCGAATCGGCCGTGGCGAACTTCCGAAAGGCCGGCCTCGACGCCCTCGTGTGCATCGGCGGGGACGGCACCCTCAGCGTCGCCCACCGCCTGGGGCAGCAGGGCATCCCCATCGTGGGGGTGCCGAAGACCATTGACAACGACGTCTGCGAGACCGACGTCACGTTCGGGTTCGACACCGCCGCCCAGATCGTCGCCGACGCCGTGGACCGCCTGCACACGACCGCCCAGTCGCACCACCGCGTGATGGTCATCGAGACGATGGGGCGCTACGTGGGCTGGCTCGCGCTGGTGGGCGGCATCGCCGGGGGCGGGGACATCATCCTCATCCCGGAGATTCCCTACAGCCTCCAGAGCGTCTGCGAGGCGGTCCGCGAGAGGGGCCGGCGCGGACGGCGTTTCAGCATCGTCGTCATCTCGGAGGGCGTCAGGCCGCCGGGAGGCGACTACGTTGCCCGGCAGCGAGTCGAAGAGAGCCACGAGCAGCTCAGGCTCGGCGGCGTCGGCGTATGGCTCGCCAGGACCATCGAGGAGATGACCGGCATCGAGAGCCGCGCGGCCGTGCTGGGACACCTTCAGCGCGGCGGAACGCCTACCGCCCGCGACCGCGTGCTCGCCACGCAGTTCGGCCGGGAGGCCATGGCGGCCGCCGCAAGGGGCGAGTTCGGCGTCATGGTGGCCCTGAAGGGGAACCAGATCACCTCCGTGCCCCTGGAGAAGGTCGCCGAATGCCGCCGGCCCGTGGACCCCGAATGCCAGCTCGTGCGGGCCGCCCGCTCGGTGGGAACGTCCTTCGGGGACGACTGAGCCGCCGGGGGGGCAGAATCCGAAACGCGGGGACCCCGTGAACTTTCTTCGCCCCCTGGCGTCTAAGATACTAGAGAACGGCGCATTTCGCGCATTATCTGAAACGGGCGTTCGTGCAGGAGGTGCAGAGATGAAGACGACGAGATTCGGCGTGCTGGCAGCAGTAGTGCTCCTGGTGGCCGCTGGGGCAGCGGGCGCCACCGGGCTTCTGATGCCGAGCGAAAAGGACCTTCCTCCCCTCGGCATCAAGAACCACAGGGTCTCCGCGCACATCAAAGACGGCGTGGCCGTCACCAAACTGACCGAGGTCTTCCTCAACAGCACCGGGCGCCGCCTGGAGGCCACCTACGTCTTTCCCATCCCCGCCGATGCGGCGCTCACCGACTTCGCCCTGTACGTCAACGGCAAACGCCAGAGCGGGGAGATAGTCGAGGCCGAAAAGGCGCGCCGCATCTACGAGGACATCGTGCGCCGCATGCGCGACCCGGGCCTCCTGGAGTACATGGGCGGCAGGCTGCTGAGGATGCGCGTCTTCCCCATCGAGCCCCGGAGCACCCAGAAAGTGGAGGTGAGCTACGCCTGCGCCCTGCCCTTCGACAACGGGGTGTATCGCTACAGCTTCCCCCTGAAGACCGGCGAGAAGGCATCGAGGGTGCTGGAGGACTCGACCTTCAGCGCGGAGATCACCAGCACCCGGGCCATCGCCAACATCTACTCCCCAACCCACAAGGTCGGCGTCTCGAGAAAGGGCGACCACAGGGCCATCGTGGGATTCGAGGAAGAGGGCGCGATGCTCGACAGGGACTTCCTGCTCTACTTCAGCGTTGCCGAGAAGGATTTCGGGCTGAACCTGCTCACCCACCGCCTCGAAGGCGAGGAGGGCTACTTCGCCCTCATGCTCGCCCCGCGCCTCGGCATCGAGGAGCAGGACGTCATGCCGAAGGACGTCTGCTTCCTGCTGGACACCAGCGGCAGCATGGGCGAGCAGAACCGCATCGAGAGCGCCAGGGAGGCCGTGAAGTCGTGTCTGAAGTCCCTCCGCAGAGACGACCGCTTCGCCCTCGTGCGGTTCAGCACCGCCGCCGAGGCGTTCGAGGAGGGGCTGATGCAGGCCACGGAACAGAACGTCGAGATGGCCCTCGCCTACGTGGAAACCCTGGAGGCGCGAGGCGGCACGGCCCTCTGCGGCGCCCTGCTCAAAGGCCTCGAGATGGCCCCCGAGGGCGAGCGCCCCTACCTCCTGGTGCTCGTCACCGACGGCAAGCCGACCATAGGCACGGTCGAGCCGGACGCGATCGTCGAGGAGGTCAGGAAAGCCAACAAGAAGAACGTGCGCGTGTTCAGCTTCGGCATAGCCGAGAGCCTCGACGTGCCGCTTCTGGACAGCATCACCGAGACCACCCGCGGCTACAGCGAATACGTGGCGCCCGGGCGAGAGATCGAGACGGCCGTCTCCAGCTTCTTCCGCAAGGTCAGCCACCCCGTGCTGGCGGGCCTCGAGGTCGAGTTCGGCAGGGTGAAGGTGAGCGAGATGTATCCCCGTGAGCTGCCGGACCTGTTCCGCGGCAGCCAGGTGCTGGTGTTCGGCCGCTACAGCGGCAGCGCCGAGGTCGCCGTTCGGCTCACCGGCACGATCAAGGGCGAGAGGCGGGAATTCGCCTACGACGCCGCCTTCCCGGAGACAACCCCCGGGAACGACTTCATCCCCCACCTCTGGGCGCAGCGCAAGATCGCTTACCTGCTCGACGAGATCCGCCTCCACGGCGAGAACGAGGAGCTGGTGGACGAGGTGGTGCGCCTCAGCACGGAATACGGCATCGCGACGCCCTACACGTCGTATCTCGTTCTGGAGGACGAGGATGCGTACGTGCGCCACGGCATCGTGAGGGCGGAGGCCCTGAGTGCCGCCGAGCGCTTCGTGCCCCGCGGCCGAGCGGCTGCAACGAAAGAGAGGGAGGACCTACGCGGGGCGTTCCTCCGCCAGAGACGCCTCGAGGAGACCCGGGCCTTCGTCAAGGATTTCGTGCGAGCCGGCGGCGTCGGCCGTAAGGTTCAAGACGAGGCAGCCCGAAGCGGCCCCGGAGCCGTGAGAGTGAGCAGGACCCTGCGCAGGTGGAAGGAAGCCCGCAGGGCGGGGGAGGGTGGCCTGAGCGCGGTGCGCACCAGGCTCCGGAAGGCTGGCGACAAGACCTTCGTGCAGCTCCACGGGGTATTCGTGGACACCGAGTTCAAGGAGGGCATGAAGGAGCTGAAGCTCAAGTGGGGCAGCGACGCCTACTTCGCCGCCCTGCGCGCCCTGCCCGAGCTCAAGGATTACCTCGCCCTCGGCGAGGACGTGATCGTCGTCATCGAGGGCAAGGCCCTCATAGTCGCCGAGGACGGCGAGGAAGAACTCCGGGAGGAGGACCTGCGCGCGTTCTTCGGCATGTAGGAGGTGAGCAAGCCATGATCCCGAAGGCGAGAACCTGGCTTTTTGCCGTCGTTTTGGCACTCTCGTGCGGATTGCTCCAGGCCGCCTACCTGGAGGGCGACCTCCCACGGGAGCCTTCGCCCCGCCCAATTGTCATTCCCCCACCGCCCCCGACCCCGCACAACCCGCTCGCGCGGATGGTGCGCCGCCTCCGCGTGCGCCCGGGCCATCACTACCGCGGGCTGACGGTGTTCCTGCTGGAGCTTCCCGAGATCGCCGACGACACGTCGTATCTCTCTACTGACGAAGCGCTTAGAAAAGGCACCCTCACCGTCCGGGAGGTGGGTCCCGGCGCCGTTCCGGCCCTCGTCGTCGAGAATGCCGGCGAGGTGCCCATCCTCATGCTCGGCGGGGAGCTGCTGCTCGGGGGCAAACAGAACCGCGTGCTGCGCGACGACGTCCTGCTGCCTCCGCGCAGCGGCCCGATCGAGGTGCCCGTGCTCTGCGTCGAGCGGGGGCGCTGGAGCCGGGGGCCCTCCGGGTTCAAGAGCCGCCGGTCCGTCGCCCCTCCCCTGGTGCGCGGCAGCGCCCAGGCCGGCCGCTCACAAGACGAGATCTGGGCGGGCGTGGACCATTACCAGAAGCGCCTGAAGGTCGAATCGGGCACGGGCGACCTCCAGGCCGTCCACGACTCCCCGCGGCTCAAAGAAGCCCTTGCGGATTACCGCGAGCACTTCGCCGAGCGGTGCTGGCGGCCCCGGGCCGTCGGAATGGTCGTCGCGCGGGGCGGACGCATCGTCGGCGCGGACATTTTCTGCAACGCCCCGCTGTTCCGGAAGCACCGCTCCAGACTGCTCGAATCCTACGCCCTCGACTGCATCGCATTCCGGCGCGGGCGTCCGGAGCTCAGGTGGCGGTGGCCCTCGCCTCCGGACGTCGGGGCGGCCGAGCGCTTCCTGCGGCGCACGCTCCGCGCGAGTTACTGGTGGCGCGCCACGCCCGGCCTCGGCCGGCTCCTCGCACTGAGCAGCCCGGGCCTGAGCGGCTCGGCCCTCGTCCGCCGGGACAACGTCCTTCACGCGTGCCTCTTCTCCGAGGACGAGGCCGTCATCCTACGGCCGTCCCCGCTGCCGCCATGGCGCGCGCCGCGGCCACGGGGCGAACAGTAACTCCTTGACAAGGCTCCCCTGCGCGATGGCGAGCGGGAAAAGCACCACCGGGCAGCCGCACGGCCGCCGGGGCGACCTGGCGGCTCTGGTGCTCTTCGTGGTGGTCCTGGCGGGCATCATCCTCGTGGGGGGGCACTCCGCTCAGCGCTGCGGCGAATCGTTCTACCGAACGATGGTCGCCCGCGACCTGCTCGGGGGCCTCTCGCGGGGCCGCGAGGCCCTGGTGGGGTCGCTGAGCATGGCGCCGGTCCCGACGGTCGCCGTAACCCTGCTCTCGCTAATCCCTTACGTCACCCGCCACGTGTCGGCAGGCACGCTCGCCGCCGCCGTCTCGGCCCTGCTGCTCTGCATGTATGCGAACCGGGCCTGGGCAGGCGCAGGGTTCTCCGCCTCCCTGCGATACCCGGCGATTGCCTGCATGTTGCTCCTGCCCCCCGTCGCCCTCAGCATCCAGTCCGGCCGCAGCACCATGCTCTTCGTCGCGCCGGTGGTCTGCGCCTGCGGGCTCCTGGGCCGCTGGCTGCGGCACCGACGCCTGAGGGACCTCGCCTACTCGGCCCTGCTGCTCGGGGCAAGCGTGGGTGTTCGCCATCAGGCCGCCCTCATCGTCGCGCTCGCCTGCGCGGTGGTGGTCGCCGCGACCCTGCTTCGGCGCCGCAGCCCCGCCCTGCTGGAGGCGAGGGCGATCCTGTTCCTCACCCCGAGCCTCTACCTGGCGGCGCTCTGGATGGGAGGAAACTGGCTCATCCTCGGCAACCCGCTCTTCTTCCTGCGGGGGGTGGCCCGTTCGATTCGCCTCGGCACCCTCGGGGCGCAGTCCCTGCTCTGGAGCGGCTGCGAGTGGACACTGCTCGGGGGCGTCGGGCTGCTCGTCCTCTCGGCGCCGCTGGCGGCAGTGCTCTACCGGCGCGCGGGGCCTCACCGGCACGCCGCCGCCCTCGGCGGGGCTGTCGCGGGCGCACTCCTGGTCCTCCTCGGCGGTGCGGCCGCCCCTCGGGCACCCGACCCCCGCATCCCCCGCACCGTCGCAATGCTCGAGAGGCACTACCCGAACGCATCGTTCATCGTCACCGGATACGAGGGCTACGCGTTCGCGCGGGCCGCCGGCGACGATCCCGAGCATTGCTGGATCCACCTGATGCGCCTCGCGCCGGAGAGGCTCCGGGAGGTCCTGAGCGATTACGAGGGGCGGGAGATCTACGTCCTCCTCACCGCCGAGCCCGGGCTGGAGCGCTGGGAGGCGCTCGGGCTGGAGTGGCGCGGCGCGGGGGACCGCCTGCCGGAGGGCTTCCTTTCCCGGGACAGGGTCGGCCCGTGGGTGCTCTTCGAGTGCCTGCGCCGCGGGGAGGCCCTCCTGGTGGAGGGGAGCTGAAGGCCGCAGCGGCCCGGCAGGCGCTACTACCACCCTCCAGGCTCCTCCGCGCTCCCGCTGATCAGCCCGAAGATCCTCTCGAACTCCTCCTGGTCGGCGAAGTGCACAACGATGCGGCCCCCCTTGCCGCGGGTGTGGATCTCCACCCGCGTCCCGACGGCCTCCCGGAGGACGGCCTCGAGGCGCATCAGGTGGGGCGAGGGCTCGGCGGCGGCGCTCCTCGGGGCCTTGCGCAGGCCCCCGGCGGCGAGGCGCTCGGCCTCCCGCACCGAAAGGCCCCCCTCGGCGATCCTGCGGGCGAACTCGCAGCGCAGCTCGTCCCCCTCGACGGAGAGGACGGCGCGGGCGTGCCCCGCCGAGAGCGTCCCGCGCGAGACCATCTCCTGGACCTCCGGGGGGAGCTCCAGCAGCCTCAGCAGGTTCGCCACGGTGGGGCGCTTCAGGCCGAGCCTTTCGGCGGCCTCCTCCTGGGTGAGGGCGAGGTCCTCGATGAGGAGCCTCACCGCGCGGGCCTTCTCGATAGGGGCGAGGTCCTCGCGCTGGACGTTCTCCACCAGGGCGAACTCGAGCATCTGCTCCTCGCTCACGTCCCTGACCAGGGCGGGGATGCTCTGGAGGCCGGCCATCTGGGCTGCCCGCAGGCGCCTCTCCCCGATCACCAGCTCGAAGCCCTCCCCGCGCCGGCGCACGACCACAGGCTGGAGGATCCCAGCGCTGCGGACCGACTCCGCGAGCCCCTCGAGGGCCTCGGGGTCCATCCGCTCGCGCGGCTGCCTCGGGTTGAGCTCTATGCGCGAGAGCTCCACCTGGCGCACAGCCGGCGCCTCGGCGCCGGAGAAGATCAGCGCGTCGAGCCCTTTGCCGAGCCTCCTCTTGCCCATTGCTTCCTCCCTCTCGTTGTGTTTCACGTGGAACATCGCCGTTAGAGGCTACCCGCCCGGGGGCCTCCAAGTCAAGGCCCGTGCGTCCCAAAAGGCCCCTGATGGCCCCAGGAGGGGCCGAGCGCGCCGCGGGGCGGCGGGGCGGCGGGCGGAAAATCCCCCTGCCGGGCCTCCCCTGAATGGTCCGCGGCCACCCTCCCGATGCCCCGAGACCACCCCCCGAACGCCCCTTCGCTGCACGCCGGAGGCGGCCCCGCCTCCCCCCGAAGCCGCCCCGCGCTTCCCGAGGAGTGACATTGCGCCAGCCGGGGGCTATAATGGGCGCTCCGAAGGCGCCTTTCCCGGACGAACCCCTTCCGAGGGCCGAGAGATGAGCGTGCCAGCCGGGCAGGTGAGCGCCCTGAGGGTCTCCATCACGCGGAGCTGCGACATGCGCTGCTTTTACTGCCGCGGGCCCGGCCCCGCGCCGCAGCCCGGGCCGGCGGGCCTCCGGCCCGGCGAGGTCGCCGCCCTCTGCGAGGTGCTGCGCGACGGGTTCGGCCTCTCGCGAGTCCGCCTCACCGGCGGCGAGCCGCTGCTCAGCCCGGAGGTGCTCCAGTGGGTGCGGGAGCTCTCGGGGCTCGGCCTGGAGGTCGCCCTAAGCACCAACGGGCAGCACCTCGGCCCCCTCGCCCCCCGCCTGAAGGAAGCCGGGCTCGGCGGGGTGAACATCAGCCTCGACGCCCTCGACGGGGCCCTTTTCCGGCGCATCGGCGGGGGCGAGCTCTCCCGCACCCTCCACGGCATCGAGGCGGCCCTGGAGGCCGGCCTCGCCCCGGTGAAGACCAACACGGTGGTGCTGCGCGGCTGGAACGAGGGCGAGGTGCTGCCGGTGGCCCGCTACGCCTTCGAGCGCGGGGCCGAGCCGAGGTTCCTCGAATTGATGCGGATCGGGGCCGCCCGCCACAGGCACGCCGCCTGGTTCGTCGGCGCGGGGCGGGTGCTGAAGCGCCTCGCCGCGCGCTACGAGCTGCGCCCTCTCGGCCGGCAGCGGGGCAGGACGGCGATGCGCTACGAGGCGTGGGAGGACGGCCGGCGGGCGGGAACGCTCGGGCTCATAGCCCCCGAGAGCGCGCCTTTCTGCGCTGACTGCGGGCGGCTGAGGCTCTCGGCGGGCGGGGAGCTCTCCGGGTGCCTGATGCTCGATCACGGGGTGGACCTCAAGCCGTGCTTCGCCGGCGGCGGGCGGCCGGAGCGCGGGCGGCTCGAGGGGCTTATCCGCCGCGCCCTCGCGAGCAAGCCCGGCATTCACTCGCGGCGCCGGCTCAGTGCCGTGGTGGGCATCGGAGGGTGACCGTGCGCGGAAAGGGAAACCCCTGCGTCCTCGCCGTCTGCGGCTGGAAGGGGAGCGGCAAGACGGCCCTGATCGAGCAGCTCGCCGCCGAGCTGACCGGCCGGGGCCTGCGGGTGCTCGCGGTCAAGGGCGCCGGGCGCGCCCTGGAGCTCGAGCCCAAGGGACGCGACTCCGTGCGGATGTTCCGGGCCGGGGCCGACGTCTACGCCTACGACGCCGGCCAGCGGGTGCTGCGCCGCCACGGCCGCGGCCCGTTCAGCGAAGCCCTTGCCTCCCTCGCGCCCGACTACGACGTGGTCCTGGTCGAGGGGCAGAAGCGGGGCAACCTGCCGAAGCTCTGGCTGCTGCGCGAGGGCGAGAGGGACCCTCCAGAGGGCGTGGCCGGGGTCCGGGCCTGCCTGGCGCCGGGGCCGGGCCGGCTTGCGGCGGCCCTGCGCGTCGTCGAGGCGGAGCTCCAGGGGCACTAGCCCGGATATTTCACGAACCCGAAATCAGGGTTGGCGTAACTTGCTGCTGTTCTACGGGCTAGTTGCCGTTTGAAGAGGTTTCGAGAAATGACACACTGAGCGGAACGGCAACGACCCGAGGGTTCGCCCGACGGGAGCGCCGCCAGTACGGCATGTGCTTTGTCAGGCTTCGCTTGCAGTGCCCGAGCACAGCGGCGCTCGCCTTCCGCGCATTTGCGGCACTGGCGGCACTTGAAATATCCGGGTTAGGGGGCCGCCGGGGGCTCTCCCTGGGGCAGGACCCTGGCGAGCGCGGTGACCTTGTCCCCCTCCTCGAGCCTCACGAGGCGCACCCCCCGGGTGCTGCGGCCCATCAGGCTTATGTCGGAGGCCGAGAGGCGCACCACCTTGCCTCCCTCGCTCATGAGGATCACCTCGTCGTCCTCGCCGACCTCCCGGGCGGCGACCACGGGGCCGTTGCGCCTGGTGGTCCGGATGTTGATGATGCCCTGTCCGCCGCGCCGCTGCGCGCGGTATTCCTCGAAGCGCGTGCGCTTGCCGTAGCCGTTCTCGCAGACGCTCAGCAGCGCGGCGCCCTCCCTGACCAGGGCCATGTCCACGACCCTGTCGCCCCTGGCGAGCCGGATGCCGCGCACGCCGGCCGCGCCCCGTCCCGTCGCCCGCACCTGCCGCTCGCCGAAGCGGATGGCCTTTCCCCGGGCCGTCACCAGCACCACGTCGTCCTCGCCGCCGGTGCGGTGCACCCCGACGAGCCTGTCCCCCTCGGCGAGGTTGATGGCAACGATGCCGCCGGAGCCCCGCTTGCCGAAGGCGTCGAGGGTGGTCTTCTTGACCGTGCCGCCGGCGGTGGCCATCAGCAGGAAGTCGTCCCCCTCGAAGTCCCTCACCGGGATCAGGCCGGTTATCCTCTCACCCTCCCGCAGCGGGAGCATGTTCACCAGGGCGCGCCCCCTGGAGGTGCGGCTCATCTCGGGAATCTGGAAGACCCTCAGCCAGTAGACCAGCCCGAGGTCGGTGAAGAGCATGATGTAGTCGTGCGTGGAGGCGACGAAGACGTGCCCCGCCAGGTCCTCCTCCTTCAGGTCGGTGCCGATGATCCCCTTGCCCCCGCGGCCCTGGGCGCGGAAGGCGTCGAGGCTGATCCTCT
>JAUWZH010000073.1 GCA_030615435.1 Candidatus Brocadiaceae bacterium
CGCCCATCGACCGGCTGCACAAGACGAGACTGACCATCAACGGCGGCCGAGAGCTCAGGGGCGCGGTGCGACTCAGCGGCTCGAAGAACGCTTCCCTGCCCATCATGGCGGCGGCCCTGCTGATGGAGGGACCCACACTCATAGTGGGAGCGCCCCGGCTGACGGACGTGGAAACGCTTCGCGTGACCCTCGGCGTCCTGGGGGTGAAAAGCGAGTGGATGCCGGCACAGAAGACCCTGCCGTTTTCCGGCGCGTGTGGTCGGGCCCTGCGCCTGGAGCCGGTGAGCGAGCAGAACAGTGAATGTCCCGACGACGGGACCCTCGACATGCGCGCGAGCATCTGCACCCTCGGGCCGCTGCTGGCCCGCCGGGGCCGGGCGAAGATCCCCATGCCGGGCGGCTGCGGCATAGGCCCGCGGCCCATTGACCTGCACGTGAAGGGGCTGGAGGCGCTGGGGGCCGAGATCAGGGTCCGGCAGGGCTGCATCTGCGCCACCGCCCGCCGTCTGAAGGGCGCGAGAGTCTACCTGAGAGGCCCTCGCGGCTCGACTGTTCTGGGCACGGCGAACGTGATGATGGCCGCCACCCTCGCCACGGGGACCACCGTTATCGAGCACGCCGCCTGCGAGCCTGAGATCCAGGACCTCGCGCGCTTCCTGAACCTCTGCGGTGCCTCCATCAGGGGGATCGGCACCGGCACCGTCGTGATTGAGGGCACGGGCGGAAAAGGCTGCCTGCCGGGGGGCTGCCACACGGTGATCCCGGATCGCATCGAGGCCGGCACCATGGCCTGCGCGGCGGCCATCACCGGGGGCGACGTGGTGCTGGAGGGGGTGCGGGCGGACCACATGGCGGCGCTGATGAACACCATGCGGCGCATGGGGGTCCAGATCGAGTTGGAAGGCACGCCCAGCCCCCGCGAGAATGCCCCGTTATCCCGATCCGCCTCGGAGCTGCCCGCCTCAGGGGCACGGCGCGTCGGGAGGATGCGGGTTCGCAGGACGGGACGCATGGGGGCGGCCGATTTCAGCGCCATGCCGTACCCCGGACTGCCCACCGACATGCAGCCGCAGCTCATGGCCCTGCTGTGCATAGCCGACGGCACCAGTCTCATTACCGACCACGTCCACCCCGAGCGCTTCAGTCAGGTCACCGAGCTGAACAGGCTGGGGGCGGCCATCGCGCACGGCTCCTCGCCCGGACAGGCCGTGGTGCGCGGGCCGGCGCGGCTAACCGGCGCCACGATCACCGCGCAAGACCTGCGCTGCGGGGCGAGCCTGATTCTGGGTGGCCTTGCCGCCGAGGGCAAGACCGTGGTGGAGGACATGTACCACGTTGAGCGAGGTTACGAACGCATCGAAGAGAAGCTCTCCGCCCTCGGCGCCCACGTGCGCCGGGTGGCAGCGCCCGAAGCCGGCGAACAACACGAACGCCCGCGCCGCCTGGCCTCGTGACAGGCCGGCCATTGCGCCGGGATGTAATGCCACCAGTGGACGATTCTACGCCCGGTATATGCGCCGTTGGGGAGGCGGGCGAAACGCGCGCCCGTCCACCGCTGAAGGAGACATCTTGCGTGGATGTGGTTTGCTGCTCGGCCGGTCCCCGGCAGAGTCTCTTTCACCCGGCGGGTTCGCTCTCCTTTTCCTCGTCGAACGTGAAACCCTTCTCAGTGAAAAGCATGACGCAGGCGTCTACGACTTCCGGGTCATAGAGGGTTCCTTTCTTCTCCGATATATCCGCCAGTGCCTTGTCAATGCCGAGGGCCGGTCGGTAAGGCCGTTCGTGGGCCATGGCTTCCACGACGTCCGCCACGGTCAGGATTTTGGCCTCCAGCAAGATGGATTCGCCGGAGAGGCCCTCGCCGTAACCGGAGCCGTCTACCCTCTCGTGGTGTTGCTGTACTATCCGGGCAACGGGCGTGGGGAACTCTATTGAGCCGAGTATCTCGGATCCGGCGCCGGCGTGGCTCTTGATGATTTCGAATTCCCTTTCGGTCAGCGGTTCGGTCTTGTTGAGGATCTCGCCGGGGACCTGGATTTTCCCGACGTCGTGCACGGTCGCGGCGAGCACGAGCCCGTCAATTCGCTCTTCCGCAAGCCCCAGCACCTCGCCGATGGCACGGGCCAGGTGTGCCACGCGCCGCTCGTGCCCGCCTATGTAAGGATCGTGCGCCTCGAGTTGGGCCACGAGGCTTTCGACCGTCTGGAACAGGACCTTTCGCATTCCGTGCTCGTGCTGTGCCAGGACATTTTGCTCGTGGGTTAGTAGGTAAAGGGTGTGAAACGAATAAAGGGTCAGCACCGCCAACCACAGGAAGAAGTAGACCAGGACCCGCAAGGAAGGCGCCACGCGGTAGTACTGCTCGATCATGAACAGGAGATACAGGATGGTGAACATGGACAAGGACAAAGCGCCGATGAACACCATGCTGGTTCTCGTGACGGAGCTCTGCCAGCCCTTCAGTTGTTGTATGGTCGCGCGCATTTTCCTCTGCTCCAATGCCGGGGCTTTCCTCCGGAGAGGGTCTGATTCCCACGCCGCCGGATACGCCCCGATGTCAGCTCGAACGCATCGTCACGCCAATTATTCTTCAATTTTCTTGACCCCTCTGTCAAGCTGTTTGCGAGGCGCGCTGAGCGGGCACCGTCGTTCATCTCCTCGTCCCCGCTCGACCCGGTGCTTGCACCAGCACTGAGCTTAGCGCCCACGCCTGCACTTTGCAACCGCGCTGAGCCGCTGCGATTGCCAGAACGGGGCTGGAGAATATAATGAGGAGGAATGAAACCGGCTGTATGTCGCCCCGGCATCTCTGAAATCAGAAAGGGAAGCACTGCGATGCCTACGCAAACCGTGGCGCTGAGAATCTACGGGCGCAGGGATTTGAGGCTCGAGGATTTCGAGCTGCCTGAGCCGACCCGGGACGAGATAGTGGCGCAGGTGGTCTCCAACAGCATCTGCATGTCCTCTCACAAGGCTGCCGAGCAGGGCCCCGCCCACAAGCGCGTCCCCGAGAACTGCGCCGAGGAGCCGACCATCATCGGGCACGAGTTCGCGGGGCGGCTGTTGTGGGTGGGCCGCAAGTGGGCCGGCCGTTTCGAGCGGGGGCAAAAATTCAGCATCCAGCCCGCCCTCAACTACAAGGGCTCGCCCGATGCGCCCGGCTATTCCTTCCGCTGGATCGGCGGCAATGCCCAGAAGGTCCTCATCCCCCGGGAAGTGATGGCCATGGACTGCCTGCTGCCCTACCAGGGAGACGCGTTCTTCAAGGCCTCGCTCGCCGAACCGATGTCATGCATCGTGGGGGCATTCCGCGCGCAGTGGCATTACGCGCAGCCCGGCCAGTACGAGCACCGGATGGGCATCGTGGAGGGAGGCAACTGCGCCCTGCTCGCCGCCGCCGGCCCGATGGGGCAGGGCGCCGTTGATTACGCGCTGCACGGCGACCGACGGCCGGGCCTGCTGCTGGTAACCGATGTTGATCCGGAGCGGCTCGCACGCGCGCGGAGGCTCTATCCGGAGGAACGCGCCGCCGGCGAAGGCGTGCGGCTGGTTTACCTCAACCCCGAGGAGCTGCCCGCCGGACAGGGGGCGGTGGCGCGCTTCGTGCGCGAGCTCACCGGCGGGGAGATGATGGACGACGTCTACGTGTTTTTCCCCCACCCAGCCGTCATCGAGCAGGCCGACGCGATGCTGGGCAGGGGCGGATGCCTGAACTTCTTCGCCGGCCCACAGGACAGGGAATTCAAGGCCCCCGTCAACTTCTACAACGTGCACTACGAGCGCCACCACTTGCTCGGCACCAGCGGCGGGAACACAGAGGACATGCGCATCTCGCTCAGGCTCATGAGCGAGGGCCGGCTCAACCCCGCGAGCATGATAACCCACGTGGGCGGGCTGGATTCCGCAGCCGAGACCATCCTCGCCCTTCCCGACATCCCGGGCGGCAAGAAGTTGGTCTACACCCACGTGAAGATGCCGATGACGGCTATCGAAGAGTTGGGGGCCAAGGCCGAGGAGGCCGACGAGCCGCTCAGGAGCGTCTTCGCGGAGCTGGACCGCATCTGCCGTCAGCACGGGGGCCTGTGGTGCAGCGAGGCGGAGGAGTTCTTGCTCTCGCGGGAGGAAACTCGCTTCGAGACGTGAGCGCCGCCGGCCTGACGGAAGCCCCCCTCGGTCACAACCACTCCGAAGATGACCGATACCGACACCATCGTCGCCGTGTCAACGCCGGCGGGCTACGCCCTGCGGGCGATCGTCCGGCTGAGCGGGCCGGCGGCCCTGGCGGTCGTGGGTCGCCGGTTTCGACCTGAAGGTCCTGTTGACTGGGAGCGCACCTTCCGCGCGACGCGAGGGGTGCTGACGCTGATCGAGGACCGCCTGGAAGTGCCCGTGACGGTCTACGTGATGCGCGCGCCGCGTTCCTATACTCGGGAGGACGTGGTCGAGCTGCACCTGCCGGGCTCCCCCGCGCTGCTGGACATCGTCCTGGACGACCTGCTGGGCGAGGGCGAGGAGGTCCTCCGGCTCGCCCGGCCAGGCGAGTTCACCCAGCGCGCCTACCTGAACGGGCGCATTGACCTGGCGCAGGCCGAGGCGGTGCTCGCCGTCGTGCGCGCGCGCAACGAGGCGGAGTTGCTCGCCGCCGGCGCCAGGCTCGGGGGAAGCGTCTCGGCGCAGTGCGCTGAGGCCCAGGACGCACTGGCCGGGCTGCGGGCGGAGGTTGAGGCGGCCCTGGACTTCGCAGAGCACGGAATCGAACTCATCGGGCGGGAGGAGTTCCTGGCGCGGGCCGAGCGCATCCGCGAGCGCCTGGAGGGGGAAGTGCGGAAAGGGCGCGGCGAGCTCGCCAGTGACGGGCGCCTGCGCGTGGTGCTGTGTGGGCCGCCGAACTCCGGGAAGTCCAGCCTCCTGAACCGACTCGCGGGCCGGGAGGTGGCCCTTGTGCACGAGACCCCCGGCACGACCCGCGACCACATCCGCAGTGAAATCGAGGTGCAGGGGGTCTACTTCACCGTGACGGACACGGCCGGTCTGACGCCGAGCGGGCCGGACGAGTTCGAGGCGCAGCCCGCGGCCGCGTCGGTCGGGGAGGTGGAAGCGGCCGCCGCCCGCCGCGCGCGGGAGCTTGCCCGCCGGGCGCAGCTCGTCGTCCTGGTGTTGGATGGCTCCCGTGCGCTCGAACCGGGGGAGCTGGGAGTTGCCCGCGGCCTGGACCGCGCGCGCGTGCTGTGCGTGGTCAACAAGTGCGACCTGCCCCAGGTGCTCGACGAACGGAGGCTGGCCGACGCCGGGCTGGCGGGCGAGGTGGTGCACCTCTCGGCCCTCACCGGCGAGGGGCTGGACGGGCTGCGGCAGGCCCTGGGCCGCGTGGTGCTGGAGGGGAGGCTCGACGGCTCGGCGGCTGACTGCCTGTTCAACGCCAGGCAGAGGGAGGCGGTGCGCCGCGCCCTGCGCCATCTGAGGGAAGCGCAGGAGACCGTGCGGCAGGGGCTGGGCTACGAGTTCACCGCCTTCGAGCTGCGCGAGGCGACCGACGCCCTCGGAGAGGTCACCGGAGAGGTCGGCGCGCAGGAGGTGCTGGACCGCATCTTCAGCCGTTTCTGCATCGGGAAGTAAGGGGGGGACGGGGCGTGCGGCGGGCTACAGCTCGGCCGGGCCGGACTCTTCGGCAGGGGCCGCCTTGAGCCGCTCCAGCACCTCCAGAATCCGGCCCACGAGCCGCCGCAGCCCGCGGCCGGTAACGGCGCTGATCGGCATCACTTCCACCGCAAGCCCGTCTTGCAGCTTCTTCAGACCGTCCTCCGCCCCGGACAGGTCCATCTTGTTGGCGGCGACGATTTCGAGCTTCTCGGCGAGGTCCCTGCTGAAGAGGCGCAGTTCCTCGCGCACGTCGTGGTAGGTCTGCACGGGGTCCGAACCGTCCGCCGGCGCAGCGTCCACGAGGTGCACGAGCATGCGCGTGCGTTCGATGTGCTTGAGGAACTCGTCGCCGAGCCCCTTTCCCTCGTGTGCCCCCTGGATCAGCCCCGGCAGGTCCGCCACGGTGAAGCGCCGGTACGCCTCGGCGTCCACGATGCCGAGCTGGGGCTCCAGCGTCGTGAAGGGGTAGGATGCAACGCGGGGATGGGCGGCGCTGATGTGCGAGAGCAGAGTTGACTTGCCGGCGTTCGGCTCGCCGATCAGGCCGACGTCCGCTATGAGCTTGAGCTCCAGGCGGAGGCGGCGCTCCCTGCCGGGAGTGCCAGCGTCGAATCTGGTGGGGGCCTGGTTGACGGGCGTGGCGAAGCGGGCATTGCCGCGGCCCCCCCGACCGTGCCTCGCCACCACGATGCGCTGCCCGTGTTCGGTGAAGTCCTTCAGGATCAGGCCCGAATCGCGGTCGCGCACGATGGTGCCTACGGGGAGTTTGATGACGAGGTCCTCGCCGTTGGCGCCCGTCCTGTTCTTGCTGGTGCCGGGCCGGCCGTCTGCGGCGACGTAATGGGACTTCGAGACGAGGTCCAGCAAGGTGCCGAGGTTCTCGTCGGCCTCCATGATGATGTCGCCGCCGTCTCCGCCGTCACCCCCGTCGGGGCCGCCCCTGGGCACGTATTTCTCCCGCCGGAAGCTGGCGCACCCACTGCCCCCGTCCCCGGCCTTCACGTAGATGTCGGCTTCGTCTACGAAATGCATCGGCTGCCGTGGGGAATAAGATTCTCGATTTTGAGGGACAGGGCCCCCGCAGCGAATCGAAAATCGGGGATCGTCAGAGCGCTCCGGCAGGCGGGAGGGGCCCTCACTCCGGCAGGACGCTGACCCGGCGGTTCGAGGAGAAACGCACCACACCATCGGCGAGGGCAAACAGGGTGTAGTCGCTTCCGCAGCCGACGTTGCGCCCCGGGCGAAGCTTCGTGCCGCGCTGGCGCACGAGGATGGAGCCGGCGCGCACCCGCTGTCCGCCGAAGCGCTTCACGCCCAGGTACTTCGGATTGCTGTCGCGGCCATTGCGTGTGGAACCTTGCCCTTTCTTGTGCGCCATGGCTTGCTCCTCCCTACTCGGGATGGATTTCCTGGATCCTGAGACGCGTGTAACGCTGGCGATGTCCCCGCTTCGTCTGAGAAGGGCCCTTGTAGCGCAAGGCGATCACCTTGCGCCCTTTCTCGTGGCGCACGACCTGGGCGAGCACGCGCGCCCCGTCCACGGTGGGCTGACCGATGCGCGGCTCGCGGCCCTGTTCCCCGCCGATCAATAGTACGCGGGCGAACTCCACCGACTCGCCCACGGGGGCGGCCAGGCGGTCCACCAGGACCTCGTCGCCAGCCTCGACCCTGTATTGCTTACCCTTGTTGTCTACGACGGCGTACACGGGATATCGCTGTCTTCCTACGTGGCGAAATGGCTGATGCCCATACCAGAGCGTTTCTCTCAGGACGCCACGGACAATGGTAGCAGAATTCGCCCGGCCTTTCAAGCGGCGCCGGCTCATTCGTGACGCAGGGCGACGATGGGGTCCATGCGGGCGGCCCGCCGGGCGGGGTAGTAGCCGAAGATCAGGCCTACCAGCGCCGATATGCCGAAAGCGAGCAGGACGGACCAGGCCGTGACGAGGGTGCTCATGCCGGTCAGGCGGGTGATCAGGCGCGGCATCCCCACCCCGAGCAGGATGCCCACCAGCCCCCCGAACCCGCTCAAGAGCACCGTCTCGGTGAGGAACTGGGCAAGCACGTCTCCCCGCTTCGCCCCCACGGCGCGGCGTATGCCTATCTCGGAGGTCCGTTCGCTGACGCTTGCGAGCATTATGTTCATGATGCCTATCCCGCCCACCAGCAGCGAGATGGCCGCCATCAGCCCGAGCACCATGTTGTAGAGGCGCTTGACCCGCTCCTTTTCCAGCAGGAGCTGAAGGGGCACTATCATCTCGTAATCCTGCTTCTCGTGAAAGCTTTTGAGCAGGCTCTCGATGACCTCCGCCGTCTTCAGGACATGGTCGGACTCCGAGACCCGCACGATGGCCCCGTGAAGCTCCACGCGCTCCATGCTCATGCTGCCCGCCTGCTGGTCAACGATGAGTTCGCCGAAGCGCAGCCGCGCGGCGGTGAGGGGAATGCAGACCTGCCTTTCGGTCTGGGGCAGGCCCTCGAAGCCCTCGCCGGTCCCGACCCCCGCCGACTCCAGGATCCCGACCACCTTGTAGGGTTCGGTTCCGAGCTTGACCATGTCGTGAAGCGGGTTCCACAGCCCGCTGAGCTCGCGGGCCAGGGCGCTGCTGAGCACGCAGACGTTCGCCGCCTCGCGCATGTCCAGGGTGGTGAGGAAACGCCCGGCCAGAAGGCGCCTGTTGGTGATGCTCGGGTACCACGGCACCGTGCCCACGATCGTGCTGTCAACACGCCGGCCGTGGAACCACACGTCCTTGCGTATCTCACGGGTGGGGACGATCACCTGAACGCCGGGCACAACGGTAGCGATGCGCTCCACGTCGGCGTAAGTGAGGCCGTACTGCAGCACGCGGTGCATGGCGGCGCCGCCCGCGCCCGGCTCCTGCGGGGGTTTTGCGCTGCGCAGGATGATGTTGTTGCTGCCGAGGCGCTTGATCTGCTCACGGGCCTCGTAGCTCAGCCCCTCCCCTATGGCGAGCATGCAGATGACCGAGGCCACCCCGAAGACGATGCCGAGGGTGGTGAGCCCCGAGCGCAACTTGTGCGCCGCCAGGCTGCTCAGGCCGAGCCGTACGTTTCTCGTTGTGCTTGCGAACGGCATCTCACAATGCCCCCGCCGTCGCCGTGTCCCGCTCCACCCTTCCGTCGACGAGGTGGATGTTGCGGGAGGCCTGACGTGCGATGTTTTCCTCGTGGGTCACCACCACCAGCGTCGCGCCGCGCCGCCAGAGCTGCTGCAGCAGCGCCATGATTTCTCTGCCGGTGCGGCTGTCCAGGTTGCCGGTGGGCTCGTCGGCGAGGATCAGCACCGGATCGTTTGCCAGCGCGCGGGCGATGGCGACCCGCTGCAACTCCCCGCCGGAGAGCTCTGCGGGGCGGTGGGCGGTCCTGTGGGCCAGCCCGACGGTCTCGGCGAGCCGGCGCGCCCGCTCCCTGCGCTCAGAGGCCGACACGTCGGCGTAGATCAGCGGCAGCCCGATGTTCTCCACCACGCTGAGCTGCGGTATGAGGTTGAAGGACTGAAAGATGAACCCTATCCGGTCTCGCCGTATCTCGGAGAGCGCGTCGTCGTCCATGGCGGACACGTCGCGCCCGGCGAGCCGGTAGGTGCCCGAGGTGGGGGTGTCGAGGCAGCCGAGCAGGTTGAGCAGGGTGGACTTGCCCGAGCCGGAGGGCCCCGAGACGGCGACGAACTCGCCGCTGCGGACCTTCAGGCTCACCCCTTGCAGCGCCGCCACGCTCACCTCGCCCATCCTGTGGATCTTGCTCAGCCCGGATGCCTCTACGATGTTCATCTCGGCTCCTCGTCCCCCCTGCGCTGAGGCCTGGAGTGGGACATCCAGGTCTGGATCTGCTCCTGCGTGATGCCGAGCTCCTGCAACTTCTCGCGGTCCTCGGCACTGAACTCCCCGGAGCGCCAGCGCTCGAAGTCCTCGCGGGTGATGCCGGCGGCCCTCATCTTCCTCATCATCTCGCCGCGCCCCCCTGTGGGGGCGGGAGGCCTGGGCTCGCCTTCGCGGACATCGGGCCTGCCTTCGTCTTGTTCGTGGGGAGTAGGCCCGCCTTCGGGTAGCTCGCGGGCAGCGGGCCCGCCTTCGGCTCGCTCGCGGGGAGCGCCTTCGGGCGGCCCTTCCTCATGGACTGCTCTGACCTCCTCGTGCTCCGTGGGGAGAAAAGGAGGATTGAGCAGCACCAGCTCCCCCTCCCGCAGCCCGCCCTTCACCTCGACGAACTTGTCGTCGGAGAGCCCCGTTTCCACGGGGCGCACCTCCCGGCGGCCTTCGGTGACCACGTGGCAGACCTTCCCGTCGCCTCGCGCGGTCACCGCCTGCACCGGCACGTAAAGTGTATCTAGAACCGTGGCGACGCTGATCTCTGCCCGGCAGGACATTCCGGGTTTGAGCGAGGGGTGGTTTCCCTCGATCGTGACGGTGGTGCTGTAGACGTTGACGTCCTGGAGCCAGTGCTGGGGGTTCGGCAGTATGGCCACCTCCTTCACCGTGCCTTCCAGACGCAGGTCGGGGATCGCATCCACGGTGATGGTCGCCCTCTGGCCGGGGCTGAGCTGCCTTACGGCCGACTCGTGGATCTGGAGCTCGGCCACCATGTTGCTGAGGTCCGGCAGGTGGATGATCTCCTGGCGCTCCTGCACGGTGGCCCCTTCCTCAATGGGGTTGCTCACGCGTCGCCGAAAGTCCGAGCTGCTGGCGTAAACGACCAGGCCCGGCCAGGTGGCCCGGATGGTGCTGTATTCTATCTGCTGGCGGATCTTCTCGAGCTGTGTCTCTTCCAGCTTGTATGTGGTCTCGACGGAGCTCAGCCTGGCGAGGGCCTGGGCCTTTTCGCTGTTGGCCTGCGCGCGAACGCGCTCCAGGGCCAGGCCCTGCTCCTTCCACTCGGCGAACCGGACCTCCGCCTCCTTGGGAAGCTGGTAGCGCAGGAACAGGTCCAGGGCGAGCTTGCTCTGCTCCAATTCCGCCTTGCGCCGCTTCAGGGCGAGCTCGTCGGCCGCCAGCTCGTTGCCCGTCACGTAGTGCTTCTCCGCCAGCCGCCTCGTCCCGTCGAGCTGAT
>JAUWZH010000149.1 GCA_030615435.1 Candidatus Brocadiaceae bacterium
TTATGGCCCATGGACAACGGGCCCAGGCGGAACTGACTATGATGCTGACTACCTTCCCAATACTGTGGAGGATTCAAACACTGGGTTCGTCTGGAATGACGGCTACTCGGACACGTTCTCGGATTTCTATCTGACCCCGAAATGGGACCAAGAGGTCTGGATAGAGAACATCGTCCAGAGTGCTGGTGCTGGCAATGCGAGCAATGACTGGGCGTTCGAGGGCAAGCAATCCAATCCGTCGTGGTGAGGTACGCAAGGATGCGAAGATTCCTCATAGTTGCCGGATGCATGGTACTCTTCGGGACGATTGTTCTGGCCGCGTCCGAGGGGACCGGCGCGCCGCTCTCCGTGAAGGTGACGACTGACAAGGAGAAGTACACGATCAATGAAAGCATCAAGCTTACATACACTCTGACGAACAAGTCCAATCAGGCGCTAACCATAGATACAGCGAAGTTCTTGCAGTACCCTCCTGCTTGTTTGATCATTCGAGCCCCAAATGGGCAACTTGTGGGGTCATTGAAGCATTACCCGTTCGCACCAGAAGTCCCGGGTCTGAAGGTGATTTGGCTTTGTCCTTTGCCACCTGGCGGGTTCGCCGGGATTAAGCTAGATTTGTTTCACGAGTATCCTGATATATTCCCAACCGGAGAGCCCCACGGGTTTGATGCGCCAGGTGTCTACGAGATCACGGGAATCTACCAGAACGATAGGGAGGCGGTTGGAGACGCGAAGTGGCTGTGGACAGGGAAGGTTACGTCTGCGACCGTACGCATTGAAGTGGTTAAACCCACGGAGGAGCAAGTACAGGAGCTTCTCACGCTATTGCGCAAAGGAAGCACGGCCCAACAGCACAGGGCTCTCGAAACTATACGCAAAGCCCAGATCGCCGAACTGCTCCCGGAGGTCGAGGGGTTCCTTGACTCCGAGTCCGAACACCTGAGGCGTGAAGCGGCACATGCAATGTTCCTCATGGCCAACCCGAAGTTCTACGACACCTACGTGGAACACCTGAAATCGCTCGACGAGATGGTACGTGGATACATGGCACATAGTCTCGGTCGTCTAAGGGACGAGCGGGCGGTAGCGCACTGAATAGAGGTGTGTGATCCAGAGAAGTATCCGCGAAGCTATCGATCTGCGATAAATGCCCTGGGGGAGATAGGGGACCCACGGGCGCTTGCGGTTGTCGAGAAGATCGCGGCGTCAGATCCTTCAGAGGCGGTACGAGGGCGCGCCAAAGATATCGCCGCGAAGCTTCGTAAGAAGGCGGAGAAATCCAAGGGTAATCGGGAAGAAGGGGACCTGACGCCCGAGTAGCAGAGGTCCTATCGCACGATTGGCGGAGCGGATGTACCGGTGTCTGCAGCATCAGATGGACCCAAACGAATGCGGCCATCGTCTTTGCTTCCGTCACTGAGCACCTCCGAATCGGAGTTCCCCATTTGCCGCTTCCGCGGGGACATCGCTGTCTCTCGTCCCGAAGTTTACGCCCGACACAGGGGTGTGTCAATTTGTCCTTCGCCCGTGTTCCGCTCAGATCACGCGATTCCACCCTCTGGCGCCTCACAGCTCACGGTATCAGCGGAGCCTGGCCACGCGTATACTTCGCCACCGCGTCCATGTCCAGGGACAAACCCAGACCCGGAGCCTCGGGAATTGGCAACATACCGTCTGCGTCCAGTTGCCACCCTTCGGCGGCAATCTCGTCCACGTAGGCAGAACCGCTTATGTATTCGACCAGGTCAGTATCAGGAATGGCAGAGGCCAACTGGAGGTCCGCCGCCAGACCGACCGCCGTGTTCCAACCGTGAGGGATGAACCGGATCCCATTCTCTTGAGCCATCCAGGCAATCCGGCGCGATTCGCTGATGCCTCCCACCTTGGTGACGTCCGCTTGCACGATGTCAACGGCCCCTTGCTGTAACCAGGGCAGGAAGGACTGACGACGCGTCAGCACTTCTCCGGCAGCAATGGGCACAGGCGCCGCCTGCCGCAACGCGACATAATCACGCAGAGCGTCCGGTTTCAGCGGCTCCTCGAACCAGCCCACGTCGTAGTCGGCTAGCATCTGTGCGGTTCGGAAGGCCCACTTGTAGCCATGTTTCCAGAACGCGTCGCTGCCGCCGGCATCCACCATCAAGAGCATCTCCGCGCCCACAGCTTCCCGCGCGGCGCACACGATCGCTTCGTCCAGGACGCCGTCCCTGCGCCCGAAAGGTCCCCAGCCGATCTTGAACGCACGGAAACCCTTCTCCTTGCACTTCAGGAGTTTCTCGCGCAAGGGGTCGGGCTCTTCCATCAGCAGGGAGGCGTAGGGCCTGACGCGGTCCCGATAGGTCCCCCCGAGCAGGCGGCCGACGGGCTGATCCGTTGCCTCTCCCAGCAAATCCCAAAGGGCGATGTCTATCCCGCTGATGGTGTGCGTAATGGAGCCTCCCCTGCCGAACCAGAACGTGTGCTGACGCAGCTTCTCGCTGACGCGTTCCGGCTCCAGGGCGTTCTCGCCTCGATAGAAAGGTTCCAGCACAGCGAGCGCGCTTCGCACAAGCCCGTCATTCGTGAAGACGCTCCCCAGTCCCGTCAAGCCTTCGTCAGTAGTGACGGCGATCAAGGTGTGAGCACAGTCCTGGGGTTGCATTTCTTCATCCCAGCCCGCTTGCGGGGTTGCACCGCGCAGGCCTGCGGCCCGGATCTCGCGTATTCTCATCTTTTCCCCTCCCGGTTTTCCTGTCGAGCCCGGCGCCGGAGAAGCGACGGCTGGATCACCACTGGATATCGGACTGGACGGGCCGGGTGTGCTGGTCCGAGCGCTCGGCAATGGGCCATGCGCGCCATTCGTCCAGGACCCCGAGCAGGCCTGAAACGGCGGCTTCAAAGATGACTCTGCCCTTCTCGGCCGTCGCCGCGGTCGGATCACCATGAACCCCCGACTTCGTCCAGCGCCCCCAGAAATCAGCGAAACGGACCGGATGGTCGCCTGTACTGTCGGAGCTCATGTACTCGCCCATCACGTCGTCATCCTTGCCGGCCTTGTCCATCTGGACACGCTCCGGAGCCAGGTACAGATACAGCGAGGTCTCGAACTCGTCGGCGTGGGCCGTCACTGGCGTATCCTTGACTTCGTTGAAGGCCTCCGTGGCCAGAGAGATGTAGTTCACGGCGGCACACAGAGAGGCTGTGGCCAGAACGGTTTTCCGGGCGGCGAGCTCCACCAGGGGCGCGTTCGACCCGTGACCGTTCACGATCAGGATCTTCTTGAAGCCATGGTAGGCCACGCTCTTGGTGATGTTCAGGCAGAAAGCGATGAAGGTTTCGGGTTCAATGTGGATCGTGCCGGGAAAATCAATGTGATGCAGGTTCAGTCCGTAAGGCACCGGTGGAAGCACCAACAGCCGGTCCGGCGCCCGACGGCCCGCTTCCAGACAGACCGATTCCGTCAGGAAGACGTCCACGTCGAGCGGCAGGTGGAGGCCATGTTGTTCAGTGGAGCCGGTCGGAAGGATGACGACCTTCTGCATGGCGATCGCCCGGTTCATTTCGGCCCAAGTCAAGCGATTGTAACGATATTCTGTTTCCGCACTCATGGGGTTGCACCTCATAGCAGTCTTGAGGAAGGTTCTATGTCGCGCAGACAAGCGGAGGCCCGCTCTGAAAAGGTGCGGGATGGTGCGAAGGGGGGGATTCGAACCCCCAACCGCGCGAAGCGGACTGGATCCTAAATCCAGCGCGTCTGCCAATTCCGCCACCTTCGCAGCTTTTCTCCGGCAATGATAGCTTCACGCGACGCTCGGCGTCAACCGATTTGTCAGGCAGGGCGAAGGCTTCGTGGCGGGCGGAAGGCGGGGGACTGCGCTGGAGCCAGTGCCGGGAAATCGAGCTTGCGCGGTGGGGGTTGGTGTCGTATAATGGCCATATACTGGGGTTTTTGTCGATGTCCCGAGACCGTTCCGCCCTCTCATACGCACGCCGTCCTGAAGGATAAGCCTTGACGGGAAAGGTGCCCGAGCACGTCGTTCAGCAGGTCGCCAGGTCCGCCGATATCGTCCGCCTGATCGGCCGCCACTGCCGGCTCCGGCAACGGGGCAAGAAACTCTGGGGGCTCTGCCCTTTCCACAAGGAGAAAACCCCCTCCTTCTCCGTTGACCCCGAACAGGGACTGTATTACTGCTTCGGGTGCAAGGAAGGCGGAAACGTCTTCACGTTTCTCAAGAAGGTCGAGGGGCTGGAGTTTTACGATGCCCTTCGGATGCTCGCCCGCGAGGCCGGCGTTGACTTGAGTCAGTACCAGGAGGGCCCCGGGCTTTCGCGGCGCGAAGTGGACGTGTTGCGCGAGGTGAGCGAGCTGGCGGCCGCCTTCTACGCGAAGTGCCTGCAAAAGGCCAAGGGATCGGACCGTCCGCGCCGCTACCTGAAAGAGCGGCAGATAAGCGACGAATCGGTCGAGCTCTGGCGCATCGGGTATGCACCCGCCGGCTGGGAACACCTGTTGCAGTTTGCCCGTGGCCGCCACTTCGAGCCCTCCGTGCTCGAGAAGGCCGGACTCGTCCTGGCCCGCAAAGGCGCCGAAGGGCATTACGACCGCTTCCGCGACCGGCTCATGTTCCCGGTGCGCGACAGCAACGCGCGGGTCATCGGATTCGGCGCGCGGGCTCTGAGCGACGAGGAGGAAGTCAAATATCTCAACAGCCCGGAAGGGCCGCTTTTCAGCAAGGGGCGGTGCTTCTACGGGCTGAGCCAGGCGCGCGAGGCGATCCGAGCCGGCGAGACGGCCGTGATCGTGGAAGGCTACACCGACGTAATCATGGCCCACCAGTTCGGCGTGAAGCCGGTGATGGCGGTGCTGGGAACGGCACTCACCGAGTACCATGCGCGGACGCTCAGCGCGTTGTGTGAGCGGGTGATCCTGGTGTTCGACGCGGACGAGGCGGGGCAGAAATCCGCCGGCCGCAGCATCGAAGTGCTTCTGGGCGAGGACCTTGAGGTGCGGGTGGCGAGCCTGGAGAAGGGCAGCGATCCCTGCGACTACCTGCTCGCCCACGGCGCGGACGCGTTCCGCGAACGCCTGGAACAGAGCGAGGATTTCCTCGCCTTCAGGCTCCGCCGCGCCCGGCAGACCTACGGCTTCTCGACTGTAAGGGCACGCTCGAAGGTCTTTGAGGACCTCGCCGAACTGGCCCTGAAGGTCAGGAACGAAGCCAGGCGAGACATGCTCATCCGCCAGATAGCTGCCGAGCTCGGCATACAACCGCGCAGCGCCTGGGCCTACCTGGAGCGCACCTGGTCGCGGGGGCGCCCGCCTGCCCCCGGCCCATCACAGGCCCCTGAACAGTCCCCGGGCGGGAGCGCCGACGTTTACGACAAAGGAGCGGTGTTGAGTCTGCTCGGGGTCCTGCTTCTCGAGCCCGACCGGCAGCAGCGCACCGCCTCCCGACTCCACACGGAGGCACTGCAGGATTGCAGGGAGAAGGAGCTTCTGGAGTCCCTGCTGAACAGGTGCAGAAAGGAAGGGCCGGTGGAAGGCAGGGCGTTCGTGAGTTCGCTGCAAGATCCCGAGCTGGCCCGCCTCGCCTCCAGGGCCATCGCGCAAGAAGAGGTGCGCAAGAAGAACCCTTCGCTGCGCAGCGCCGAGGAACGATGCGAGGAATACGTCGTGCAGTTCAACGACAGGAAACGAGACCGCACCATCGAGGAGCTGCGAAAGGCGGGGATCGGAGAACCTTCACAGGCCCCGGGGGCGAGTTCCGCCCCGGCAACCGCCCCTGCCGGCACAGGGGGCGAGCGGGACGAGGAATTGCGGCAGTACTACGAACGTCGGCGACAGAAAGACCGAGAGTCAGCCAGGCTCAACCCTGCAAAGTGGCGCAGGAGGAATGGCGATGAGCGATAAAAAAACGGCCCAGACGCCGGTTGTCACCGAAGAAGTGCAGGAGCTCATAGCCCGGGGCAAGCAGAAGGGCTTCCTGACCTATGAAGAGATGAACAATCTCCTGCCCGACGACGTCGTGAGCCCGGAGTACATAGACGAAATCCTGCTGATCCTCGACCAGAATGGCATTGAGCTCATTGACGAGTCCGAGCTGAAGCAGAGGGCCGAAGCAGCGGAAAGCGCCGAAGGGCTCCAGGCGGCAGCGGAAGACGTCGTCGAGGCCGACGAAGAGGAACCCGTCGGCACTACCGAGCAGATAGACGACCCCGTGCGCATGTACCTGACGCAGATGGGGCAGATACCGCTGCTGGCCCGCGAGGAAGAAATCGCCCTGGCGAAGCACATCGAGATCACGCGCAAGCGCTTCCGCAAGCGAATCCTTCAGTTCCTCCCCTGCATCGAGCAGTGCACTGACACCCTGCAGGACGTGCAGGGGGGGGAAGTGCCGTTCGACCGGACGCTGAACGTGGCGGCCGTGCCGGACCTGGAGAAGGACGGCCTGGCGGCCCGCCTCCCACAGAACATCAGCACGGTGCGCAAGCTCATGGAGAGAATCCGCGAGTGCTGGAAGGAGTGGCGGGTGGGAAAGGCAGGCCCGGACGGGAAGCTCGAGATGCTGCGCAAAGTGCAAAACCGCAGCCGAAAGGCCCAGGTTCTGCTGGAAGAACTCGGCCTGAGAACCAGAAAGATCCAGCCCCTGATGA
>JAUWZH010000180.1 GCA_030615435.1 Candidatus Brocadiaceae bacterium
TGGAGGCCGACAGGTTTTACGAGCTCGTTGGAGACTCGTATACGGCGCGTTTGTGGGATTTCGAGAATGACATCGTCGAGCTTGCTGAGGCCATGCGCGCTTACAGGATGTCCCTTAGACACAAGGAGTCAGAAGAGGTCAGACAGAAGTACGACGAGCTCCTGGAAAACAGGGAAAAGTGGCTGAAGGAATTCATAACGAGGGTGAAGGCGGAAACCCTTGAGTTCCGTAGCGAGGTGATAAAACAACGAATCCAAAAGGAACAAGAAGGCATAGAGGAGTCGCTGGAAAAAGTAGAAAAAGCAGTCGAACATCTGAGGAAGAATATCAAGGATCAGTATTACGAAATTGCTCTGCCCCAGAGGCTGAAGATGAATTTCAGGGATATTAGACGGGACCTGGATGAGTTGAAAAAGCACTACGCTGAATTGAAGAAGATACTGCTTGAGGCAGAAGCCCCCCAACAATAGTGACGGTTTGTATTGTAGGTTCTCACCTGGGGTTTGACCCTGCCATCGCTTGTGGTTTGCCAAAGTACAAGAAACTGAGGCAGTCACGAGGCGGGGAAGGTGTGCGGCGACTCTGGTGGCGAAGTCTATCGGGGGAATGGCGAGCCGGACATTCTCCTGTCGCGCCTCTGCCGAAAGGTAAGTTGCACACCCGCAGGCTGCACGCTATGATGTCCCGCCTGATGTGCGTCAATGCGAGACGAAGAATGGTGTTTCCCTGCTGAAGGAGCGTGAGAATGGACCCGGAGACTCTCGTGAGCGAAGGCTTTGAAGTGCGAGTGACGAACCCGACGGCGCTGCCTTTCCGAGACTACCCGGCGGCGATCGGGGTGAGCCTCCCCGAAGGCGGCGTGACGGACGTGGACACGGTCGAGGCGACCGCCCCGGACGGAACGCGACATCCGGTCCAGGCGATGCCCCTCGCAGTCTGGCCGGACGGTTCCGTGAAGTGGGTGCTGATCGAGTTGCCCGCCGACCTGGAGGCGCCGCCGAAACCGAGGTCCTCGGCCTACAAAGTCAGATTCTCAGAAGGCGCCGCTGAGCCGCTCGGCGACGTGAGGGTTGAGGAGAGCGCGGATCAGATCACGGTGAGCAACGGGGTGTTGACGCTCGCCTTCGACCGCAAGCGCTTCGCGCTGTTCAGCAGCGTGACGCTGGAAGGCGCGGAAATCATTGGATCGGGCGAGTGCAGCGATATTCTGCTGGAAGACAAGTTCGGCAAGCGCTACTGCGCATCGCGCGCGGCCGACTATCGGGCAGAGGTCGAACACGCCGGCCCCGTGCGGGCGACGGTCCGCCTGAGCGGCAAGCACAGGGCGGCCGATGGTACGACCTTCCTGGACTTCCGGGTGCGGGTCAGCGTCTTTCACAACTGCCCCAGCGTGCTCGTCGAGCACCAGATTGTGAACCGCGAAGACACCATGCCCGGGGTCAAAGTCGCGGTGCTGAAGCTGGTACAGAAGCTCAACGTCGGGGACGAACCGGTCGTTGCCGTGCGCCAGGGCATGCATGGCGCCGACACGGCTTATCGTCCGATCAGCGGCATCCGCCAGGACATGAGGATCGAGACGGGCACGGCGCGGTCCGCCTCGTTGGGCGGCGAGGGGGCGATTGTCACCGACCCCCAGCCGTTCGACGAGGACTTCTCCGTGATGGACTTCCACATCCGGGAATTTCCTGCCGTTCGCTACAGCTCGGGACTGTGGCTCGACGTGTCCGGCAGCGTTGATGGTCACCGACGGGGCGCGACGGTCTTTTTCCGCAACATGTTGGAGAATCAGCCCAAGATCGTCGAGAACCGGCGAAACGAAATCGCCCTGCACGTGATACCACGGATGCCGGAGGACCTGGACTACATGCAGGGGTGGAGCAAGCGGCACGAGATCATCTTTTGCTTCCATCAGGGCGCAGAGGATGCGGAGGCGGGCGAGCGAGATCAGGCCTGGATTCGTTGGACGCACCAGCCGGGCGTCATCGTCCCGTTTGCGTGGTACCAGAAGACGAAGGCGGAGGACATGGACAAGATCATGCCTCACCGCTTGCGGAAATACCCTCTGATGGAAAGGAACCTGGAGAAAGCGCCGGAGGGGGGCAACTGGCAAGGTGAGTCCGCTCCGCCACCGGGCACCGGCATGCTCAACTGGGGCGACTTTTGTTACGGCGAGGCCCGCCCGGGCTGGTCGCCGGGCACGTACTGGTGCAACAACGAGGAAGACTTCATCTACGGCGATGCGCTGCTGGCGCTGCGCAACGAGGATGCGAGCGGACTGTCCCAGGTGAGGTGCATGGCACGCCACCAGATCGACATTGATACCCTCTCCTACAGCCAGGATCCCCTGCGCAACGGCGCGGTCATCCCTCACGCGGTTGATCACACACGCGGCGCGCCGTACACTTCGCACATCTGGTTCCAGGGCTCGATCCTCTATTACTACCTCTCGGGCGACCCGGACGCGCGTGAGGCTGCCGTGTCGCTGGGCGACTTCCTGTTGCGGTTTATCGAGCGCCGGTTCCGGGCATGCACCGCCACCGGGCGCGAGCACGGTTGGCCCATCCTCACCCTTTGCTCCATCTACGAGCTGACGCGGGACGAGAAGTATCTGGAGGGCGCCTGCAAGCTCATTGAGGACGTCGAGCGACGGCTCGACGAGTACGGCGGGGTATGGTACAGCACGCCCTGGGGCCTCGGAGAAGGCATCGGGCCCTATGCGAACTACAGCATTTATCAAGGCATCTACAAGTACTACCAGCAGACGGGGGACGAGGAGATGCGCCGGTTGTTCCTGCGTATCATTGACAGGGTGATCGAGGTAGAGCTCGGCGAGGAGGGCTATCAGTTATGCCGGAACGGCAAGTTCTACCCGCTGCTCTATCCGTTCGCGATGGCCTACTACATGACGGGCGAGGAGCGTTACGCCGAGGCGGGCAAGATCGGCTTCACGCTCCTGCTGACGCACTACGGTTTCAGCGACTGGGGCCTGCGGGAGGCACTGCATTTTCTCAAGATCGCCGACGAACGAGGCTGGATCGAGAAGCTCCAACCACAGGGAGAAATCTGACAAGTATCGCACAACCCCACATTCTCAACCCTCGTGGTTCTCAGCTTTCGTAAGAGTGGGTAAGCGATCTCTCGGCGTCCGCGACAGAGTGGAGCTTGGCAAGCTCCGCTCGCAAACGTGCCTGAGCCACTCCGGGTATGTCAGGATCAGTCAGTGCCTGATAGATGACGGCTCCCTCGGCCTGAGCCGGCACAGGAAAGCCGGTGAGATAGCAGATGGTCGGGACGATGTCCGTAAGCCAGACGGTGCGGTCCAGTTCCAGGCCCTTCTTGATTCCTGGGCCTGCCATGATGAATAGCCCGTGCATGTCGCCGACGCCGTATTGACCGGTGGGAAGCTGCCTTCCGTGTTCCCCCGAGACGTCGGCCCGAATGCCGTAGACGACGTCGCCGACGTAGTCGCCGTAAAGCCCGATGATACGCGCGTCGTTCTTCTTCAGCGCGAACGCTATCGGCTTATTTCCCGTCTTCGGATCGGTATAGTCGTAAAGCACCCGTATGATTTCGTCGCAGACGGCGTCGTAGTCGGCCGGCTTCACGATCCCGTTCGGGTCACGCCCCTTCAGGTTGACGTACACGTAGACCGAACGCTGTGCGAAGGCCCTGGTCTTCTTCCAGTCCACGACGTCGTCACCCGTTTTTCGATCTTTCTTCGAGGCTGTGAGCCCGGCCTCGGTGAGAAGCTCCCCCACGTTGAAATCCTTGAAGTCCGCGTCGAACCGGCCGACGGTGGGGACGGCACCGTGGTCGGACGTAACGATCACGAGCGTCTCATCGTCAGAGGCCTTGAGTATAGTGCCGACCATGCGGTCGAGGCTCTGGTAGAAACCAAGCTCGACGGCCCGGTACTCCGCCAGCGTCTTCTTGTCCGGACAGACGCCGGGGTCTATCTTGTTGAGGAAGACGTGATAGCAATGGTCTGGGCAGTGAGCGTGCATCGCAAAGATGTCCCACTGCTGGGTCGAGAACAGGCGGGCCGCCGCAGCTCCAAGCCAGGTATTCTGCATATCAATGAGGTCCAGAAGCACCTTGCTGTCTATCCAGCCGAGGTGGTGGGCAGCGTAGAACGAGTTGGGCATGGGAAGTCCCGGCAGATCGGAGAGCTCGCGGCATACCCGCGCGGGGCTTGCCCACCCGGTGGTCTGGCATAGGGGCGTGACGTAGAGCTTCACCTTCGAGCCGTCGGAAGAGAGCTCCGTGAGGCGCATCTTGAAGACCACCTCACGAGTGCCCTTATCGGTCTGGACCTTAGCAGTGCATCTCGGGCTCCACGCGCCGAGCTTCAGACGCGCAAACGTTTTCTTCACATCCTTGCTCGGGCACACATAGGCGGTGTCGATACTTCGGCCTTTCGAAGCAAAGAGAAGCAGATGCCACGTGGTTGGCTTCAAGGGCTCAAGGGCGTGCCGCCCCGGAAGCGGCAGCTCGGCTTCGAGCACCACGCTGCTCTTGGGGACGTTCTTCCACCGTGCGGCCGGCCTTGTCTCGATGGGTGTGGCCTCTGCCAGGAGCTCTGTGGAAAACAGCGTGTCGGCGCAGGCGCCGTAAGCGACGGGACGCGGGACGTTGTAGGGCACGGGACCCTCGGCGGGTAAGTTGCGCCACTCGTTGATGCCCAACCCCGCTCCGGCTATCAGGACGCCCTTGCGGACAGAACGGCCATAGGTTGTGGGGTAGTTCATCACGATGGCACGCTTGCCCTGCCTTGCGGCAGCATTCCAGAAATACTCGGCCTGGACGTCCTCGGCGAGAAAGCCCGGATGGGTCTTGTCCAGAGGATCCCCGGGCTTATGGACGTTGAAGCACGTCACCCCATGCGTGCCAAGCCACGCCCCGGTAACGATGGTTGTCCAGTTCGGCGGGGTAATCGTGGGATGGGGGACGAGGCAGTGGTTCGCCCAGACCCCGCGCCGGCAGAGCTTCGCGAGACTCGGCAACTTGCCGCTCCTGATGTAGCGACGAACTGTCTTCACGATGGGGGCATCGAAGCCGATTATCATCACGCGCGACGGCACCTTTGCCACGGCACATCCTCCTTTCGCGTCTTTGTAAGGGATCGTTGAGGCCACGGTAGATTCTATGTGATGGGGCGGGATTGTCAAGCTCCGGCGCCTGGAAGGCAAGCCCGCCACGCTGTCTCTGGTGCCGCCGCGTGTAGCGATGCCCCTAAACTGCCTCCCAGCAAGGAACGGCGCGAGTCGTAAATGCTTGTCGCAGCGCAAGTTGGCATGGCACGCCGGGGGGGACTCGAACCCCCGACCGTCGGATTAGAAATCCGATGCGCGCGCTCCCCAAGTCTGTGCCCTGCAAAGAGTTAGGGGGCGAAGGTGGTGGCCTTGACCGCGTGAGCGACTGTGCTAGGCTCGGGGAGCTCGAGCGACTCTGGCCGCTGCTGGCCGATGCCGAGCAGCGCCGCTTCGACGTGGTGCTGGTCACCAGGGTCGATCGGATCTCGCGGAGCCTACAGGACCTGTTGCGGTTGCTTGAGGCGCTGCGGGAACACGGGGTGGAGTTCGCGGCGGTGGACCAGGACTTCGACACGGGCGATCCGGCCGGGCTTCTCACGCTCCACATCATGGGGAGCTTCGCACAG
>JAUWZH010000024.1 GCA_030615435.1 Candidatus Brocadiaceae bacterium
GCCACGTCTATCGCGGCCATTCTGAGCGTGTCGGTTGGCGCAGGGATGATGGCCGCGACCCGCATGTCGCTGAAGGCAAGAGAACCCCTGGAATTGAAAAAGGACGCCACGTTCGCCTTCAAAGCGATCCAGAGAAGAGTCCGCCCGCTCTCGCCGGACGAAATCGAAATAGGCGAGGACGGCGATACCCTCACAATAGACGATGGTTCCGAGAACCCGCCCTATTTCGCGAAGGTCGGTCGGGACCTGGTGTTCTTTGACGGCGCGCAGACCGATAGCCTGATTGACGACAAGGTCGAGGCGGTGACTTTTGCTCTGGTTGAGGGCCACAGGCCGGAGCAATACCTGTTGAGTGTGGCCCTGGAAGTGAGCCATGAGGACTCGAACGTCCAGATCGAAAGCCTCACAAAACTGCGCAACTAGCGCCGGCGTTGCTGCGCGGCGAACAGGCAACAGAGGCATTGTTCTTCCCGCCGTGGTTGCAATCATTCTCCTGCTCACCGTGGCCGGCATGGCCCTGCTCGAGCTCAGCACGGCAGAGGGCGTCCAGGTCGTCAGGGAAGCCCAGTATCTGAAGGCCCTTAACCTGGCAGAGGCGGGGATCGAGAGGACGCTCTGGAGAATGTCAGACTCCCCGGGGTGGACGGACGGCTGGGCAGACGAACCCCTCGGGGATGGGACCTATTCAGTCACCGTAGAGGAGCTGGAGGAGGATTGGTACAAGCTCACTTCTACGGGCACAGTGGGCCCAATCGGCAAGACACTCACCCTCCAGGCAAAGGTAACGGGAGAGCTGTGGCCGTCGGCGTTGAGTGACTACGGGGTTTTCTGGGGCAATCCTTCGGGTTCGGAAGGGACCGCGCAGGTCAAGAACAACTCGCACATAAGCGGAAACGTCTTTGGCTACGGAAGCATCGAGGTCTGCAACGGCGCCTCTGTAAGCGAAGGCCAGGTATGCGCAACCGGGACCGTCTTTGGGGGAGGGAGCTACACCGAGGGCGAGGTGCCTGATCCACCACCTGAGAGGCTCGAGTGGGACACCTCCTATTATGACGCCCTGATTGCTCAGGCGGCTCAGGAGCCGGCGGGGAACTGGACCTTGCGCAACGGCGCCCAGTACTACTTTGAGGGAGAGACCCTCCTGGTGAACGGGGACGTGTTGGTGCGCAACAGCTGTGAGCTTTACGGCGCTGGGAAGATCGTCGCCACCGGGGACATTGACATCCTGAACAACTGTGCCATCCACGTCGGCATTGATTTCATCGCGGGCGGAAGCCTGACCATAAATAACTGCTCGCAGATAGAGACCGACGGGAATGTGATGTTCGCTCGGGATTCAATTAAGCTGAAGAACAACGCGGCTTCCTCTGGAGGTTCCATGCTCGTCATGACCCCGGGGACGTTGACCCTGGAGAACAATGCAGGCCTCCGCGGCGTGTTCTGGGGAGGAGTCGTCGGGCTGAGCAATAATGTCAGCATCCAGGGCTCGGTGTACGCGGACCAGTTCGATTGCATCCGCAACAACGTCAACATCGAACTTACGGCCATGGATTTTGACCCGCCGCCCGGCGTTCCAAGCGGACCAGGAGCAGCCTTGACCGTAAGGGATTGGGACGAAAGGGAGGCAACCGGCCTGTGAAGGCCGCAACGAGGCCACACTCGAGTGTCGGCGGGCCGGCCGACTGCAACGCCAGGAAGGACATGCTGAAGACGATCGTCGCGAGGGCAGCTTCCGGCGTGGGCGTCCTTCAGTGGAGAGGGATTCGAAACAGGCAGGCGGAACATCCCGGAAAAGGGTGTCGGTTCTGACCTTCGGTTCCCGTTGTCACCGGGGTCTTTCCATACGGGAGCACGTCTGTGGCTGCACTTGGTAGAGAACGCAGGAGGGGAGCCCTGAGGGTCGGGCTTGACGTGGGGAGAAAGACTGCCAGGATCCTCGCCCTCTCGCCGGCGGAAAACGGGGGGTACGTGCTGCGCGGGGCGTCTGCGGCCGAGCTCTCGGACTCTCTCCCCGTCGAGAAGGCGCTCAGGAACCTTTGGGCGGGGCTCGGCACGCGCCCGGCAGGAGTCCACTGCAATCTCGGGCCCGCGAAGGTCATTGTGCACGAGGCCCAGTTCCCAGAGATGCCGCAGGAAGACATCCGCTCCGCCGCGCGCATCGAGGTCGGACAACTGATCCCCGACGTGGAGGGGATGATCCTGGACTTCCAGGTGATCGGTCGGTTTTCGACTGCGGAAGGAAGCCAGGTAGGGGTTCTGATAGTGGCCGCCCCCAGGGAGGCGGTGAGTGCGCGCGTGGAGCTGCTTTCGCGCGCCAGGTTACAGGCGCTCTCCGTAGTGCCGGACGGCATCGCCCTGGCGAACGCTGTGGCAGTGCTGCGGCCTCCTGAAGGGCGCGCTGAGCTCGTTCTAGACATCGGCGAGGAGGCCACCACCCTGGTGGCCGTCATGCCCGGAGCGGAGGCCGTGGCACCGGTTGTGCGCTACGTGCCTGGGGGGCTCAGGCTCCTTGCGGCCGGCGAGGCGGCCCCGCGGGACACCAAACAGAGCCAGGCCGAAAAGGAACAATGGCTTCAACAGGTCGAGCGTTCCGTGGAGTTCGCTTCCGGGAAACTGGGAGCGGCGGCGCAGCACATCCTGGTGGTAGGACACGGGGCCGATTCGGCAGAGCTCCTGGAGTGGGGGAAACAGAACCTCGCCATACCCCTCTACCGGTGGAATCCACTGAAGAGCCTCGAACGCGGCAGGGGCGCCCCCTCGCAGCAGTTCGTGAAAGAACACGGCCCCCACATGGCCGTGGCGGCGGGTCTGGCGCTGATGGAGGAGAGGTAGCAGATGGCCTTTCGCTACAAGATCAACCTGATAAGGGAACAGGTGAGCCGCGAGAGGCGGGAACGGGCCGTCGCGCGGATGCTCACGGTCTCCCTGCTTCTCTTTGCGGCGATGCTGATGCTGACCTACGGGGTTTATCTGGTGCGGGACCTGGGCATGAGCGTAAACGCCAGGAGCACGGAGCTGCTCGTCAAGAGCGCTGCCAAGGCAGGCATCAAGGCCGAGGATGTAAAGCGTTCGCAGCACCACAGCGAGCAACTGAAGAGGGATCTCTCCTTGTTTGACGAGGTGGTGCGCGGCTCGGTCTCCTGGTCTTCCGTGCTGGCCTCGCTCGAAGAATGCTGCAGGTCCGGGGACATAAGGCTCAAGAGGGTCCGTAGTCGCGCGCGGGGCTCACGGGCCGCAGTTCTGCTTGAGGGCTCCTGCACGGCCGACAGGCCGCTGTTGAGGATCCTCGCTTTCATGCGTGTGCTGGAGGAGAACGAGTCGTTCGGGCCCGGCAAGTTGCTCTCAATCAGTGAGGAAGCAGGATCTCTCGTCTTTCGAGCTGAGGTGCTCCTGCAAAGGCCGGGGCTCCCGAACGCGCCGCCGGCGGAAGGCTGAAAAATGAACGGTCAGAGGCACAACCAGCGCGTGAGGCAGTGGTGGATGCTGAGTGTGCTGCTCGTCGTGGCGGCGGAGGTGTGCGTGTGTCTCCTGCTTTTCCTTCCCCAGTCAAGAATGGCCCGACGGCTGAAGAGCCATAGCGAATACGTGGAAGATCAATTGGGGCGGCTGCAACAGACTCCAGAGACCTTCCACAAACTGGTGGCTCAGGTGAACGAAACCAGGGAGATCGTTTCGGGCTTGAACCTGTTCACAGGCAGATCGGTGCAGGCAATAGTGGTGAACGCCGTCGGTCGCGCCGCCGGTCCTGAGAGCGTCGCCGTGTTGAGCCTTGCCCCGGAAACGGCCCCCAAGAAGCAGGTTCCCGGGGCATCCGCCAAATACTGGCGCCTGAGATGCAAGGGCAGCTTTGGGGAGCTGACTCTGTTTCTCAGCAGCATTGAACGGCAGGGAGTGATGCTTGACGCCGGGGAGTTTCGCCTTGACGCCACTGCCAAAGGCGAACTGGAGTTGGAAGTGCTTCTGAAGATCTGGAAACCCGCTTCTCTCTCCGAAGCTTCTTCGGAGCCCGAGGCAAGGCCGGAGGGCCAATGAGATGAAAAGGCGCTACTTGCCTTCGGTGTTCCTCGGATTGCTGGTGCTGGCGCTTCTCGCGCTGATCTGGCCCATGACCCGGCGTGCGGGGGGCCGCTACAGGATCAACAGGGTGCGCAGGACGGAAGAGCTGGCGAAAGACCTCGAGCGGATGCAGGCCTCGGCGGGCCAGAACCTGGAAAAGGCCAGGGCACTGGCAAGAGCCGTCGAAGTGATGCAGCGTCCGGTTCAGGTCCCCGAAACCGATCCGTTCGCCAAGAAACAGCAGGTCCCACAAGGCGGGGGCGAGTCCGAAGGAGAGCAAGAATCGCCTGAGCCCGCCTATCAGGACGTGCACACCCTTCGCAGGGAGGGTGAGTGGCCGCAACTCAGGCTCAGCGGCATCGTCGTGACCGCAAGGGGCGCCATGGCCGTCATCAATGGCGAAGTGTGCGGAATCGGTTCCATTGTCGAAGGCCTGCGCGTGGCTGAGATTGGGGAAGGACGGGCCGTACTGGTCTCTCCGAAGGGCGAACGGCGCGTCCTCGTACTCGTCGGTCGGCGGCAGCGAGAGGAGAAGAAATGAGCAAGCGTTCACTGGCTGCGGTTCTCGTCTTGGCCCTTGCGATTGGGCTGTGGTCTTCTGCCCCTGCCTGGGGCCAGGAGCAGGGCTCGGCCCCAGAACGGATGTCACTGGACCTGCCTTCGGTCCCACTGGGCACCTTCCTGAAACTGATCACCGAACAGAGCGACCTGAAGCTGGTTACCAGCGCCGAGCTGGCCGGCAAGCCCGTGAGCGTGTACCTGCCCGACGTGACCGCCCGGGAGGCCCTCGATGCAGTCTGCTCAGCCTACGGCCTCGAGGTCGAGGAGCGGGAAGGCCAGGAGATCCTCATCATAAGGAAGAAAACAGAGAAGATAGAAGTGAGGGAGGCGGATTCTGCGATCTTCAAGTTGGAACACGTACAGGCCAAGGACCTCCTGCCGATCGTGAGGACTCTGCTCGGCGAGGGGGGAAACGTGAACGTTGACGAGGCGAACAATATCCTCGCCGTGCGAGCCGAGAAAGGGGACATCGAAAAGGTCCGTGAACTGATCCTGGAGGTGGACAAGCACCCGCGCCAGGTCCTGATCAAGGCCGTGATCGCTGAGCTGACCGATGACGCAGTAAAGCAGCTCGGCATACAGTGGGAGCCGGTGGGTTGGATGCGGGGCTCGGCACGCTTGACGAAGTTCCCCTTCGCGCTAGAGCTGGTAGAGAGCAGCGAGGACCCGGGGACCTACGGCGTGGTTTCGTTTCAGGACTTCTTCGTGCGCCTTGAGGCCCTGGAAAACGAAGGCAGCGTCAAGATCCTGGCCAGCCCCCGCATTACGACCCTCGACAACAAAGAGGCGGTAATACGCATCGTCAGCCACACTGTCGTGGCAACCGAGATAACCCATCGGGCAGGAGAGCTCGACGTCATCGTCGAGCAACTCATCTATGCCGACGTCGGCGTCACCCTGAAGACCACCCCGCAAATCCACGATGACGGCACCATCACACTGGTGGTGGAGCCCACGGTAAGCACCGCGACACGCTCGCACTTTTTCGAGGAAGCGGTAGATACCTTCGAGCGTTCGGTAACGACGACGGTGCACCTGAAAGACGGGGAGACAATCGCCCTGGGCGGACTGCTCAGGGACGATAAGACCAAGCAGGTGACGAAAGTCCCCCTGCTCAGCAGCGTGCCCATACTCGGCCCTCTGTTGTTCACCCACACCCGCACGGTTTCGCAGAAAACCGACCTGGTGGTCTTCCTCACCCCGATCATCGTGGATTCGGAGCGCATGCGCGAAGACGTTCTGAAACTCAGGGGCCGCATGGAGATGCTGCCGGAACCGGAGGGCGAAGAGCTCGGCCCCGAGAGTGACTAGACGCTCCCCTCGCTACGTCCTGCGACGTGTACTGGAACTACGGCGTGGCCCGCACCCGCGTTTTCTACATGATCGGGGCCGAAGGCCAGGAAGAAGAGGCCGGGGCCCTGCCATGAACTCGCCGCCGGGCCCTCCAACCGCCCCTCAGTATCCACGGGCCCTTTCGGGATAACCGCCCTGCGGAGGCGGCCTGTGCGTTCCACGCGGGGGCGGCGTGCTCCGGGCGCCTTCTTCAGCCGAAGCAGGTGGGCCATGCTTCGGCGCCGGGTTGCCAGGGGCCTGGCCGCAGCAGGCGGCAGGCGGGCGAATGCTCACGCGCGAGGCCCTGCTCAGCCGTCCGAAGGAGGGACGGTCCCCTCAGTGTAGGCCCTGCAGATGCTGTCCCGAAAGCCGGGGGCGGAGCTGAATGCCTCCACGAATTCGCCGGCGAGGCGCGGGTCGAACTGGGTGCCGCTGTTCCCCGCTATTTCGGCAAGGACATGCTCCTCCCCGCAGGGACCTCTATACGACCTGCCGCCGAACATCGAATCGAAAGCGTCGGCGAGGGAAAGGATGCGCGCCAACAGGGGTATGTCCTCCCCTGCCAGGCCGTGCGGATAGCCACTTCCGTCCCACTTCTCGTGGTGATGCTCAACGGCCTTTGCGATGACCTCCGCCCCCTTGATGCTGGCGACTATTCTGGCGCTGTAGGAGGGATGAAGTTTGACGTTTTCGTATTCCGACTCCGTGAGCCGTCTGGGCTTCTTGAGCACGTCGGCCGGAGTGCCGACCTTTCCCACATCGTGTAACAGTCCGGAGAGGCGCAGGTCGCGCATCTGAACTGCGTCCAGGCCCGCCAACTCGCCCAATCGCAGCGCCACCTCTGTCACCCTCTCGCTGTGGGTGTGGGTGTAGCGGTCCTTCGTCTCGATGATCTTGACCAGCGTGCGGATGGTTTCGCTGAACAGGGTCTCGACCTGTCGTGCGAGCTGTGCCCGGCGCACGGCGATGCCCGCCTCGTTGGCTATGGCGCTGAGCACCCGCAGGTCGCGCTTGCTGAACTTCTTCTCCCCGGCAAGCCTGTCCACGTATATGACCCCGACGGTTCCTTCCTCGCAGCGCATGGGGACGCACATCAGGCTCTGGATCTGCTGGCTCATGATGCTCTGGGAGGGGTCGGTAGGTTGGGCGAACGGGTCGGCCCGCAGGATCGAGTAGCCGCTCTTGTAGCAGTGCCTCACCATCGAGCTGCTGAAAGTGTTGCGCAGCCGCTGCGGGAGGTCTGCCCCCTGGCGAATTACCTGGGGCACCAGGGGCCCGCCGAGCTCACTGCCGCTGAAGAGGTAGCCCCGGTCCGCAGCCGTGACCTCTATCACGTGGTCCATGATGCGCGAGAACAGCCTGTCCAGAGCTTCCTCGCGGTTCACCACGTCTATGATCCGGCAGACGGCCGAGAGCTCCCGTTCCAGCTCCGAGACGCTGCGCTGGCCGGGTTCGGGATCGGTGACCAGCCGGAGCTGAGTGGCGGCGCGCTCCGGCACTCGCTCCTTGAACTCGGTGGAGAAATTCTCCGTGGGCACGTCCCGCAGCATTGCCCGCCCCGCCTCTCCATCCAGCTCGAAGCGCAGCTTCTGCCGCCCCACGACTATCAGATCTCCGTGAAACAGCGTGGTGACACCGACCGTCTCCCCGTTGACCCAGGTGCCATTCTTGCTCTGCAGGTCCTCGATTACGTAGTAGCCGCTTTCGAGGAAAATGCGGCAATGCTCCCGCGAGACCAGATCGTCTTCCACCTGAAGCCCGGCACCCGCCCCCCGGCCGATGACACACTCGCCTTCCTCGGGCAGGGATACCCTTTCCCCTGCAAACTGCCCTTCTTGCCCCACCAGCTTCGCGCCCATCTACATGACCCATCCGTTCGAAAAGACCCTCAACGTCGCGAACGAAGATCGCTACTATCCCCGGCGCATTATACGCCTGGACTTCAAAGGAAATCAAAACCCGCGACCGACAGACGGGCGAGCCATCGTGGGAGGAACGTCCAATCGCATCGCCGGCCTGCTCCGCGCGGCGCCGGGAGACGGCCCTGAGACCACAGGGTACCCGTGCCCGACCGTGCGGCCCTCACGCTATTTTCTGCCTGAGGCGACGACCTCGCCTGAGGCCACGGGAGCAAACGCGGTTACGGCCGGCCTTTTTCGCCTCGTACAGCAGCTCATCCGAAACGGCGATGAGGGCCTCCGAATTGTCGGCATCATCGGGGAAAACGCCAACCCCTGCGCTGACGGTGAGCCGGCCGCGGGGCTGTGTTTCCTGAGCCTCGAAGGGGAACTCTGCCACAGCCGCCCGCAGCCTGTTCATGAAGTGGAAGCTGCTGCCGTGTCGGCAATCGCTACCCCGGCCGGTTTCCGGAAGGATAATGGCAAACTCCTCTCCCCCGTATCTGCATACCATGTCTGTCGAACGCACGTTGTCCCGAAGAACACCGGCCAGCTCCTGAAGCAGCCTGTCGCCGGCCTGGTGCCCGTGGGCATCGTTGTAGAGCTTGAAATGGTCTATATCCAGCATCGCAAGGCCGAGCTGCTCTCCGGTGCGTTCGGCATGGCCGATCTCCCTCTTCAGGGCGTCCCCGAAATACCTCCTGTTGTAGAGAGAGGTCAGCTCGTCAATCAAGCTCAACCTGCGCGCCTGCTCGAGCCTCTCGCAGTATCTTATCCATACGGCCGTCTGCTCGGCGAGCACGGAGAGGGCTTTCACGTCGGGCCTTCCCAGCACGCCATCGGCGACGCCCTCGGTCATGTTGACCACGCCGAGCACCTCCCCCCCGATCTTCAGCGGCATCGAAAGAAAGGAATCGGTCGTGTAAAACCTGACACCTCTCCCCTGCTGCGCGGCAGGAGAAGGTCGCCTGTTGAGCAAGGAGCGCCCATGCTCGGCAACCCAACCGGCGACCCCTTCGCCGAGTTTCTGGCGGGTCTTGGTGACGATTTCCTCTGGCAGGCCCTGTGCTTCGACGATCCGCAGTTCCCTTTCTGGTCCGTTCTTCTCAAGAAGCATCAGCGAGAGGCGTCCCGCCCCTGTGGCGTCACAGAACAGCTCGACTGCTGTCTTGAACAAGACGTGCAGGTCGGAGGCCGCCCCACTCAACCGGCCCCAGGCATTCTCGAGGTTCAGCAACTGGTCTTTTTGCTCCAGGACCCTCGCCCTGAGTTCCCGGTTCTCCCCCTGCGTCTTCTCCAACAGGTGCTTGTGCCTCTGCGCCTCGTATGCCCATGCCAGCACCCTCACAACCCATGCCGGCTCGCAGGGCAGCGTGAGGCATTCGTCGGCGCCCTCCACGCGCCGCCCGGGAGGATTCAGCAAGGCCACTATGAGGAGCTCGGGGTGAAGCCGCCTCATCTTGCTGAGTGGATTCAGAGCGCCGCAGAAGGCATCCTCATGCACGAGCATGGCCGCGAAAGAGCGCCGGGCAAGTGGCAAGAGCGCCTCCCGGAGGCCGGCGCGCACCTCGAGAGCCCATCTCTCCCTGTCCAGCGCGGCCTTCAACTCCGGCATCGAGCCGGGCGGTGTTACCAGGAGCAGATTCCTTTTTTCAACCTGCTCGGCCATATCTCTTCAACTCGGGCAGCCTGAGTGGAACGACGTGATCGCAGAACACGTCCGCCGCGTCCGGATCGAACTGCTTGCCGCGCAGGGAACTGATCTCGGAGCACGCCTCGTCCGTTCCCTTTGCGCGACGGTAAGGGCGGGCGCTTGTCATGGCGTCGAAGGCATCGGCCACACCTATTATCTTCGTCAACCGGCACATCTCGTCACGGCCCTGCCCGTCGGGGTAGCCCTTGCCGTCCGGTCGTTCATGGTGATGCCTTATGGGCGGGCGCACCTTCTTGAGGAACTCCAGAGGGCGTATGATCTGTTCGCTGAGGATGGGGTGGCGTTTCACCACCTCATACTCGTCCGGCGTCAGAGAGGCGGGCTTGCTCAGAATCTGCTCGGGGACGCCTATCTTTCCGAGGTCGTGGAGCTGGCTGGCGCGTTCGATCACCAGCATGTCATCCTCATCCACGTTCATGACCTTCCCAATCTCCAGAGCGTACAGAGTCACCCTGCGGGAGTGACCGCTGAGGTATGCATCCTTCGTCTCGAGCCCGGCCACCAGGGAACGCACGGTCGCCAGGGTGCTCTCCTGAAGCTCTTTGTAGAGGCGCGTGTTTTCGATGGCTGGGGCCACCTGGCTGGCGATCGTGCCGAGCAGGTGGACGTCGGACTCTGTGAATGCCTCTCCGGAGCGCTTGTCCGTTGCGCAGATCGCCCCCAGGGTTTTCCTTTTGTAGATGATGGGCACGCCGGCGAGCGAATTGGTAACATAGCCCCAATCAGCGTGGCGGGAGAAACGCGAGTCCGTAACGATGTCCTTGACCAGAACCGGCTTGGCGGACCGGACGACCTCTCCGGCCACCCCCTCGCCAATGCGCTTCCTTATGCCCACCAGCTTCGCGGCTTCCGGCCCGTAACATGCCTTCACGGTGAGCCACTCACCCTCGCGCAATACAATCGAAGCTCGCGTAACCTGCAACTTGTCGCCAACCAGGCGTGCGCAGGCCTCAAGGAGCTCGTCGCGATCCAGCTCGGAAGCGGCGCACGTGCCGATCTCGTTCAACATCTCGAGCTCCTGGACCCGCTGCCGAAGGGCGAGGTTGGCGCTTTTGAGGTCTTCGCCGGCAACCTTCACCTCGTCCTTGAGGGTCTGCCGGTGGCGCCTGAGTTCTTCGTTGGTGGCCTCCAGCTCGCTGACGAGCCGCCGGTTCTCAAGGGTGAGCTTGGTCTTGGCGAGGACCCTCGATATTACGCTGCGTATCTCATCGAGCTTGAAGGGCTTGGTAACGTAATCGTCCACCCCCTGGCGAAGGGCCTGCACGGCAGTCTCCATGGTGGCGTAGCCGGTGATCACAACCAGGGGCAGGTCCTCATGCATTTCCTTGATGCGTCTGGCGAGCTCGAACCCGTCCATGCCGGGCATCTTGATGTCGCTCAGGACGAGGTTGTAGTCCGAACCTCCCAGCTTGCCGATCGCCGCAGAGCCGTCCAGCGCTGTGTCCACCAGGTAGCCCTCTTTGCGAAGCAGCGTCTCCAGCAGCTCACATATCTTCGGCTCGTCGTCCACGACAAGCACCCTGGGGGCAGAGTCCTGCATTGAATCCCTCCCGCTCATGGCGCGGCGAGGAGCCGGGGCAGGCGCACCATGAATTCCGTGCCTCGCTCCTCATCACTGGTGACGGTCAGTTCCCCGCCATGGTTGTGAAAAATCCCGTACGCGGCGGGGTAGGCCAGGCTCATCGCCTCCCTGGCACGCGGCAGCACGGCATAGGGTTCGAAAATCTGGTCCAATTGCCAGGCGGCGATGCGGCGCCCGTTGTCCCGCACGCTGAGCTCCAGCATGTCCCCGTCCGTGACTCTCGTGCGAACGTCAATGGCGCCGCCGTCGTCCAGGGCGCCGAGGGCATCCTCCAACAGTATCTCGCAGCCCTTTCTGAGCTGCCCTTCGTCGCCCCATACCAGCGCCTCGTCCGCCTGCAACTGCGCTTTCAGCTGGACTCCCTTCACTTTCTCTCGCGCGCGCACCAGCAGCCCGGCAACCACGGCATTTAGGTCCACAGGCGCACGCCGTTCCGGCGGTTCCTGGCCGAACGCCAGGAGCCGCTCCACCACCTCTGCAATACGATCGGCCTCTTCCTTCATGGAAGCGAGGCGCTCGCGCTCGGCGGCCGGTCGGTTCTCCTCCGACTCCATCATCTGGAGCCAGCCTGAGAGGGTGGTGAGGGGGTTGTTTATCTCGTGTGCCGTCCCCTTGGCCAGACGCGCAAGGGCAGTCAGATGCTCCTGATAGGCGTCCCCGGCGGAACGCGACCTCTCCGCCCGTTCGGCCCAGCGCCTGAGAATCCAGACCAGCTCACCGGGATAGAAAGGTTGCAGAAGACACGCATCCGCCCCTAGCCTGAGGGCCTCGGCGGCCTTCGCGCGATGAGGCTGCGAGAATGCAACCAGGACAAAGACGTCCCTGTTCAGCTCACGCAGGGCGCTTATGAACTGGAGTTCGGACTCCGCCAACGGGTCCAGCTCCACCGTGACCACCTCTACGGGCTGCCTGGCGAAACGCGCGATCGCCTGGTAGAGGTTGCCTGCCCTCTCGAGCAGGAACCCCTCCTCGCGCAGCTTCTCGCCGGCCGGCAGAAAGAAGCCCTCCTCCCCGCAGACGGCCAGAACCCTCCACTCGCCCTCCTTGTTGCCCTCAGTCGCCGACAAGCAAGACCCCTTCCCCAACCGCTGCAATGCGCAGAGTGACAGTGGTGCCCGCCCCCGGTTCACTCTCCAGGGCGAGTTCACCGCCGTGTTTTTCAACGATCCGCTTGCAGACCGCCAGCCCCAGCCCCGTCCCCCCTTCCCGCCTGCGGGTGGTGAAGAAGGGGTCGAACACGCGTTTCTGAATCTCGGGCGAGATCCCGCATCCAGTGTCCCTCACCCCGAGCACGGCCCATTCGCCCTCGCACCTGGTGAAGATCTGAAGCCTGCCGCCGTCGGGCATGGCCTGGCAGCCGTTCATCACCAGGTTCAGCAGGGTCTGCGAGAGCTCGTCCTCCCTGCCCTCCACCAACGGTGCCACCTCGCTGAGCTCCACTGTCAGCTTGGTGTTGTCCTTCTCAATCTGGTAATCCACCAGCTCGACCACCCGCCGCACGAGGCCGTTGAGGTCCACCCTGCCCACTTGCCCCGTCTGGGGCCGGGCGAAGTCCAGCAAGGTCTTCGAGAGGCCGCTCAAGTGCTGGAGCGCCTCCTCCACTTTTCTCAAAGAGTCGGAATGCCAGCCCTGTGCGCTTTCGTCGCCCAGGACGAGCTCGAGCCAACCTGAAGCGAGAGTGAGGAGGTTGTTCATCTCGTGCGCCGCCCCGGCGGCAAGCATTCCGAGGGTGGAAAAGCGCTGCGCACGCAGGTCAATGGTCTTCCTGCCGCTGTGAAGAAGTAGTATGTTGCCTCCCCCCGAATCCGACGGAAGCGGCGCCATCCAGAGCCGCACGCAGCGACCGTCCGCCGAAGTCGTCTCAAGTGAGGTGGGTTCGGAAGGGAGCTCCTCCGGCAGCGATTCCTTGCCGATGGGCCCTTCGAGGGCTTTCTGCCAGCCGAGCCCTCGAACGTCGCGAGATGAGCCCGGACGGCCCGTCCCGTCCGGTGACAAGGAGCCGACCTGGGCGGTCACACGCCCCCCGCCATCCGTGACGAGCAAGCAGAAATTCTCCATGCCTTCCACCCCTGTGCCCGGCATCCGGTGAGAAGCCCACTAGGACGCTCAAGTATAGCGATTGAAAAAATGCCATTTCAATACTGAGCCCCCCTGCGCAGCCCCAGAGCCCCCTACAGGTGCCTGAAAGGCCTCCTGGGGGCGCGACCGGAACACAAAGCAGCCGCCAAAATCCTGCCTCTCACATCCCGGAACGCGCTCTGTGGGAGCGAAAGACAGATGCAGCGTGGACGATGAGAGGAAAGGGGGGCAAATGACAGAGCAGGGGAAAGACCGCCTTCCCCGGAAAGGACGCGCTGCCGCCCGCCTCATCATGGAACCCGGCGACGGCGCATCCCGGAATGCGCCCGCCGGGGGCTCACTGCAGTTTCTCCCGGCAGCGCTTCACCAGATCTTCGGTTTCCGGGTCCGCTTCGAGTTGACCGTGCACCCGGTCGATGGCGTGCTTTACGGTGCTGTGGGTGCGCCCGCCGAAGGAGCGCCCTATCTCCGAGAGCGAGGCGCCGGTAAGTTCATGGGCCAGATACATGCCGATCTGCCTGGCGCGGTTCACGCTGCGCCGGCGGGATTTTCCCGTAAGCTCCGTCTCAGTGACGGGGAACAGCCCCACGATGACCTTCCGAATCTCGCCGACGGCGGGCGGACGCCGGCGGGCGCGCGAGGTGGCGCCGAGGGCTTCCCTGACCAGGGCCATGTCTGCCCTGGCACGCCCGTGGAGGGCGGCGTAGCCGGCCAGCGAACAGATGACCCCGCTGAGTTCCTGGAGGCTGGAGGAGTGCTTCTCGGCCAGATACCGGAACACCTCGTCGGCGGCCTTCAGGCCATGAGCCCGCGCAATCCCCCTGGCCAGCTCCTCGCATTCCGAGGGCGGGGGCACGACAAGCTGGACCCAGAACGCTCCCGAGAGCAGGGTCTTGAACGATGCCTTTGCCTCCTGGAGGTCCTCGGGGTGGACCGCGGAACTCAAGACGAGTCTGCCGCCGCCCGACAGCAGGGTCTTCACCGTATAGAGCAGTTCGTCCTGGGCGGCGGGCTTGCCCTGGAGGAACTCCACCCCGTCCACGAGCAGCATGTCGCAGTTGCGATAGTGGTGCCGGAAGGGCCAGGTCTTTCCGTCCTGAACGGCGTGGTAGAAATCGTTGCACCAGTGTTCCGCCATGACGCACTCGGCCCGGCGCGCCACCCCTGATTCCAGGGCGCCACGGTGGGTGGCCTGAAGCAGGGCTGTCTTGCCCGACCCGTGCCCGCCGAGCACCAGCAGGAAGCAAGAGTGCGGCTTCGCCCCCTGCGCAATATCCCGGGCAACGTTGAAGGGGAAACGGTTGGACGGGGTCACGACAAGTTCCTCGAAGCCCTGCGGGGCGGCCCGGGACAGGCCCGAGCACGACGCTCCACTCGAGGGCAGGCAGGCCTCCTGCCGGCGAACCGGGCGAGAAGGCGCCTGGTCCTTGCGCTCGGCCCGCATCTCCCGAAACAGGCGGGGCTCCACCTCGAACCCCACCTCAACGGCCCTGCCGAGCAGCTGCTCGGCGCTGCGTCGAACCGTCGCCTTGTACCGGTGATTGAGGTACTGCTGGACGACGACGTTCGGCACCCCCACCACCAGCATCGAGTCCTCGACCTTCGTCAGTTCAGTGCGCCCGAACCAGATGCCGTATCTTTGCAGGCCGAGCTGTTTCTTGATGCGCTCTTGAATCAGGCTCCAGAGCCGCGCGCGTTCGGAGGCGCTGCGGGGAGGATCGGCGGAAGCTGGCCACTGTGCCCTCGCAGCAGAAGATTCACCCTGAGGGATAGGGGCGGGATGTTCAGACACAGACCTCCTCCGCCACGACCGTCCGGTCGCTTCAAATTCACGAAACGATTACCTTATGACAAGGGGATTACTGCGGGAGGCGGACAGGTCCGTCCGCGCCTTTTCCGCAGTCTTTCCGCAGGGCGGCACACGAGCCCGCCAGGAATTCCTGCGCACGCGCGAACGGCCAATCGGGTAACTACCCCACGCACCGGAACACATCTCATCAAGCCCATCCACAGAGCCCACGATGAACCAGCTCATTTGCTCCCACATTCCAGACAATCCGGATATTAGGAGCAGCGGCACGCGGGGTCAAGAGAGACAACGGTCTTTCTGCCCCTCCGGAGGGATCGCGGCCCGGGGGGAAAGACCGCTAACATTCTGCGAGGCAAAGCATTTGAAGAAAATGGACACTTCCACGAGAAAAACGAGATTTCCCCACGTTTTCAAAATGGGGACATCGTTCAGGCCGGCGCCCGGCCGGGGAGCTTTCGTTGCTTCAGGGCGGGAAAGAACTTAGGATAGAAGCCGCCTCCGAACGCAGGTGAGCGCTCGGCGGTTTCCGCCTCAGCAGCCCGAATTCTACCCTCAAAGCGCCCATGCCCGCGTGTCCCCTGGGTGGTGCCACATCAGGGCCAAAGTGTGGTACGCAATTCAACAATCCCCGGCCCGCTCACGGGCCTTCTGGAGGGGTTCTGAAGGCCTTGCCCTCGAACGTTTGGGTTCGTCCTGCAGGCAAGCGCGGCGCAGAACGCCGGTTGTGGCCGGGGAAACCCCCCCGTTTAAAAGAAGCCTCCAGCACTACAGAGTCCGCGCGCAGCCTACTGCGCAAGAAGCAAGCAGGCGACAAGAGGGCGGGGGCTTTGCCCGACCGGTTGCAAGGCCCCGCTGTGCTACTTCGTACGCGGGGCCGCAGCAACTTGACGCATGCGTAGCTTATTGCGTCCTTTTTTGTGGAAAAAGGTCTGTAACAGCATTGCGGGGGGGTTTCCCGGC
>JAUWZH010000355.1 GCA_030615435.1 Candidatus Brocadiaceae bacterium
CCCGCAGGGTCCTGACAAGCGGCACCCCGGTGCGTCCGGGCATCTTTTCTGCCGAAGCCCGCGCCGCCAGGGAGCAATTCGTGCTGAGCTCGAGTCGCCGCACTCTGCTGGTAATGGGAGGGTCGCAGGGCGCCCTCGCCCTGAACCGCTTGCTGTGGGGCGCCTTGAAGCGGCTCAATGCGCCGCCGGCGCGAATCCCCCCGGGCCGGCTCCAGGTGCTGCACCTCACCGGCCCGGACCACCTGCAGGAGGCGCGCCGAGCGGACGTGCCCCAGGGGATCGTCTATCGCTCCGTGGGGTTTCTGGAGCGAATGGAGGACGCCTATGCGGCGGCCGATTTCGTGCTGGCGCGCGCGGGAGGCTCCTCGCTCGCCGAACTGACGGCGCTCGGGCTGCCCTCCATTCTGGTGCCTTACCCGCATGCAAGGGACGATCACCAGAGCGCCAACGCCGAGGTCCTCGTCCGGGCCGGGGCGGCCCTGTCGGCCGCGCAGGAGGAGCTCAGCCCCGGGAAACTGGCCGCGCTCATAGCCGACCTGGCGAACCACCCCGAGCGCCTGGCGCGGATGGCACGGGCAGCCCGCGCCATCGGGCGCCCGGATGCGGCGTGGGTGGTGGCGGGTGAGCTGGCAGCCATGGCGCGACTGAACCTCCGGCGCCCTGCGCCGCGAGGAGGGCAGAAGCGCGCTGAAGCCCGTGCGTTATCTAGGGCAAAGACAGCAGCTTAGGAGGGGAAAACGATGACACTGGTGCAACGGAAGAAGGAATCGAGCCTTTCGGCTCAGCACTGGCACTTCATCGGGATTCTGGGCTCGGGCATGCAGGCCATGGCGCGTTATGCATGCGAGCGCGGCGTCCACGTCACCGGTTCCGACGTGCGGCCCGCGCCGGCGATGCAGGAGCTGCTGCGCCTGGGCATTGGGGTCCGACTGGAGCAGGACGGCACGGGACTCGACCCGGCCACGGACCTCGTCGTGGTCAGCCAGGCCATCGAGGGGGACAACCTCGAGCTGCTCCTGGTAGAGGAGATGGGGATGGAAGTGGTCAAGCTGCCCGAGCTCGTCGGGCAGCTCATGGACGGGCAAGGGGGCATCGCCGTTTCGGGGGTCCACGGCAAGAGCACCACCTCCGCGGCGACGGCCTACGTGATGCAGCGCGCGGGGGCGGACCCGTCGTACCTGATCGGCGCGGACATCCCTCAGCTCGGCGGCGGCGGTTCCCATCACGGCAAGGGGCGCTACCTGGTCGCCGAGGCGTGCGAGTACAAACGCTCCTTCCTCTACCTGTGGCCGGAGATCGGCGTCGTCACAAACCTGGAGTTCGAGCACCCGGACTACTTCTACGACCTCGCTGACCTCCAGGAGGCGTTCTGCGACTTCGCTTCGCAGGTGGACGCGGACGGGGCGCTTGTGATAAACGCCGACGATCTCAACAGCCTCTCGGTCGCGGGCGCCGCAAGGTGCAAGGTTGTGAGGTACGGCATAGACGACCGGCGGGCCCACTACCGCGCCGAGAGAATCTGGAGGGCCAAGAAGCACACCAACTTCGACCTGCTTTACAACGGCAGGAGCAAAGGCCGGTTCTCGACCCAGCTCTTCGGCACGTACAACGTGTACAACATCCTGGCAGCCGTCGCCGGATGCCACGCGGCGGGGGTGGATTTCGAGCGGATTAGGGAAGCCCTCGCCGATTTCAAAGGGCCGGCCCGCCGCCACGAACTGCTGGGGGAACCCTGGAACGTGGCGATTCTTGACGACTTTGCCCATCACCCGACCGAGATTCTGGCCAGCCTCGCCGCCACCCAGCAGCGCTTTCCCAAGCGGCGCCTCTTCTGCGTCTTCCAGCCCCACCAGCACTCACGCACCCGGCACATGCTCTCCAGGTTCGCCGAAGCCTTCAAAGGGGTATGGCTCACGCTGATCCCGGACATCTACGCCGTGCGGGACTCCGCAGAAGACCGCCAGTCGGTCAGCGCCAGCGACCTGGTCTACCTCATGAACCAGAAGGGGATCACGGCACACTACGTGCCGGAGTTCGACGACCTCGAAGACCTCGTTGCAAGGGAAGTGGTGCCCGGCGACGTGGT
>JAUWZH010000083.1 GCA_030615435.1 Candidatus Brocadiaceae bacterium
GGCCCAGACGTCTATGTAGATGCGCTTCTTGTCGCGGGTTTGCATGTTCTCCGGCTCGCCGTCCCAGGGCAGGAGCCTTTTCTCCAGACGGTTCACGACCTGGATGAAGGGGGTCTTTACTCTCAGGCCGGCCTCTGTGGCAACGCGCACCGGTTTTCCGAACTGCGTGATGACGACCTGTTCCCCCTCTCTCACCGTATAGAGCGATGACCAGGCAAGCACCAGCACGATCAGCACGACGATGATGATGGCGATGCTTAGCGCTCTCATCTTCCACCTCCTTGAGCCTCTCTGCCTGGGAAGGTGCCCCGGTCAATGTCCAGCAGGGGCAGCACTCCGGGCACGGACTGGTCAATCACGATCTTCTGGTCAACCTGCGTGAGGATCTTCTCCATGGCCTCGATGTAGAGGCGGGTCCTGGTCACCTTCGGGGCCTTTTCGTATTCGGCGAGCCGGGCCAGGAAGGCGTTGGCCCGGCCGGTCGCCTCGCGCCTGACGCGTTCCGCATAGCCTTCCGCCTCGCTGATGGCCCCGTCGCGCTGGCCCTTTGCGGCAGGGATCTGGCGGTTGCGCTCCCCGTGGGCTTCGTTGACCACGCGCTCTTTGTTCTGCCGTGCCCGGTTGACCTCGTCGAAGGCGTCCTTCACTTCTTCGGGCGGGGTGGCGGCCTGGAGCTTGACCGTCACGACCTCGACGCCGGCCTCCAACTGGTCGAGCATCTCCTGGATCTTCATCTCGGCCTGGCCGGCGATCTCCTCGCGGCCGATGGTGATTACCTCGTCAACGCTGGCGTCACCCACCAGCGTGCGCATGACGCTCTCGGAGACGTTACGGATGGCCTCGTTCACGGCGAGCGCCGAGTCCGGGTCCCCGCCGATCTTGAACAGGTAGTTCCTGGCGTCTTTGATGAGGTACTGCACGATCCACTCCACGTGCGCCAGGTTCAGGTCGCCGGTGAGCATGAGCGCCTCGGCCTCGTCCTGCACCGTGCGCTCGTAGATTGTCGTGGGGCCCGCCTCGACGGTCATAAAGCCGAACTCCACCGTCTGGATGCGCCGCACAGGGACCTCCAGGGCCCTCTCAACCGGCCAGGGAAGCTTCAGGTGAAGGCCCGGCAGCGTGGTGCGGGCATACCTGCCGAAGCGCAGCACCACGGCCTCACTGTCCGCCTGCACGGAATAGAAGGCGGCGCCCAGGAGCCACAGTGCGACGAGCGCCAGGACCGCCAACGGGACGAGTTTGTGGTAGCGTTTCCAATAGAGCTTCGCATAGAGCTCTACGTCGCTGATCTCTCGCGACATCTTTGCCTCCTCGTTGCGCGATGAAAGGTCCGGTCCTGCAAAGAAAAGCAGGGCACGATGCCCGTACCGCCACGGCTGCCTGTCCGGGTCATCACCTCATTTTGCTCTGGTACATCTCATACATCTGTTTGCCGTACTGGCTTCTCGCCCCGATAGGCCTGCCCACCGCCTTACCCAGCAGACGAGCGCCGTATTCCAGGTCCATGTCCTGGACCACTCTGGAGATCTCATCCCTGGTCATGGCATCGGGATTCTTGTAATCCCTCGGGGCCAGGTTGCCCCTGGTGATGACGGCGTCAACCCTCTGGGGCCCCGCCCTGTCAACGGTTATCTCGGCGATGGCTCCTGTCAGGTCTCCGGCCAGTCCTTTCACAACGGACGGGGTGATCGTCTGTCCCGGGCCGGTGATGAATGTGATGGTTATCTCCTGATTGGAAGGAACGCCTCTGAGGTCCAATTCGATCTCGGCGGGCACTCCAACGTGGGTGATCGGCGAGACGAAAATGTTGCCGGCCCAGCAGGTGACATCCTGTCGGACCACGGTTCCGTCGGGCTTTTCCCACGCTATGGTTATCGTTCCGTTGGAGCCGATTGTGTCCATCGGCGCGAAACCGTCCCCGTATATCACCGCCTCGTTTTCCCTTGCGGCAACCCAATCCACGAGGGTGTCATTGACGGTGAAAGTATTGTGTGATACGTCCGCGAGGCTAATGTCGTCGGCAAGATTCACTGTTTCTCCGATGGTGCCGTCCGGATTGATCCGGATATCTCCGTCTCTTGTGACCAGTCCGCCGGGTTCCGGCTCAGCAGCCTGGTCATCGCCTCCCGAGAGAAACAGTGCAGTGCCGAGTGTTCCCATTACTGCGAACTTGGCAACCTTGGTGCTCAACACGTCCACGATGATTGACCCATCCGGCGCCTCGCTTATCTCGGCCACGTCCTCCTGGTCGAGTTCGGTGCCGTCTTCAGCATAGAAGGTGCAGGTAACCTTTTCGCCGAAGAAGTCCGGATTGACCGCTGTCTCGCCGGCCAGTGAGACGAAGGTGCAACTGGTTCTTCTCTGCTCGGGAATCTGGGAATAGGCAATATCCCGCAGAGCGTCATCGAGTTTCCTGTCTTTCGGCTTGCCGTACTTCTTCTTGAACTTCTTCACGGCCTCTTCTGCGGCCTTTTTTGCCTTGGCGGCTTCCTCGCGGGCTTTCTTGGCCTTTGCTTCTGCTTTCCTTGCCTTTTCCTCAGCTTCTCTTGCTTCTTTCTCGGCGTCTTTTGCCTTCTTCTCTGTCTCCTCAGGGTCTGCGTTCTCCTCTGCCTCTTTTGCCTCCTCTTCGGCGGCCTTTTGCTCCCCTTCCGCGGCGCTCACCGCCTCTTCTGCTTCTTCCTCAGCTTTCTTCTTGGCCTTTTCGGCTTCCTTTTCGGCCTTCTTCTTCGCTGCGCGGGCCTCCTCCAACTCCTTTAGCTTGCGCTCCATTTCCGCCACGTTGCCGCTCTTCATCGCCTCTGCTGCTTCTTTCTCTGCCTCTTTGACTTCCCCCTCTGCTTCCTTTACCTTCTTGTCTGCTTCTTCTCCTGCCTTCTGCTCGGCCCCTTCTGCCTCTTTCTTCGTCTTCTGTGTTGCCTCCTTGGCCTTTTCCGCTTTCTCCTTGGCTACTTTCGCCTCTTGCTCCGCTGCTGCCCGCCCCTCGGGCGTCTTTACCTTGTTTGCATTCTGCCTTGCCTCCTCTGCTTCCTGCCCTGCCCCGTTGGCCTCACCTCTGGCCCCCCGTGCTTCCTGTGAGGCCTCTGAGGCCCTTTGGGAGGCATCCTTGGCCTTGCGTATCTCGTTGTCAATTATGCCTTGTCTGTCTTTCTTGACTCCTGCCGCTGCCTCTGGCGCCGTGGCCACTAACGTCACAGCCAGAACAAGCAGCCCTGACAAGACGGCCGTCAACCTGGCTCTTGAGCTCATCACCCCTCTCCTTTCCGCACTCGCTGCACGTTTCTCGCGCCCTGGTGCAGGGGCTTACTGCCCCTTGTCCCGACCGAAAGGGTCAACGTAAACGCGGCCTGCGGTTCTCGGCACCTTGTTTTGCTTGCAGGCATTATACCTCTTGGAACGCCGATTGTCCATCCCGATAAGGAGGCATTTGCGATGTTGGACGTTGCCGGTTCGAACTCGGGAGGGCAGGCGAGGTATTCGCGCGCCTTCATCGCACGCGACGCCCGCGGCGCTTTCGTTGGCAGCGCGGGTTCTGGACTCCACGGTTGGAGCGGCTGGGCTTTCCGCTTTGAACGAAAAGCGGAAACAAGGCGCATGCCATCCCCGTGAATCGCCGGTTGCGATGTGCTAAAATGTGCTCGTGTTCGTCTGACACGGTGGGAGGATCGGGAGTTCCGTGCCGCCGCGCCCTGAACGGAAGCGACTGGGGACGCACTGGAGTGGTTTTCCGCAAGCACATCTGCCCGCTGGCGGAGGGTGACCGATGAGCAGCCTGTCGCAGAGCACGGGGCCGCGCCGGATGGCGACGAGCGTGACGCTCATGCTCTGCCTGGCCGCCGCAGTTGCGGGCGCAATCGAGGTCTGGACCCCTGAGACGGGACAGGTGGACCTCAACGCGCCGCAGGACTCTGCAGAGGCGCGGTTCAGGGAGGCTGTCGAGATGATCGCCTCCGGGGACCCGGACAGTGGGCTGGCGAGGCTCGAGGAGCTGCTCGCCGAATACCCCAACGCGGAATGGGCCGAAAGCGCCGGTTATCTGACGCGGCTCGAACCCTTCACGGCCGTGCTACAGGCAAGGTCTCTCCAGGAACAGATGCGCCTCCGGCACGCGGCGGCGCTGTTGGCGGCCGACCAATCCATGAGCGGGGTGGCCCAACTCCGCAAGCTGCTGGCAGAACACCCCGGCGCCGAGTGGGCGGAGCGGGCCCATTACCTGATAGGGGTCGGCCTGTTCGGGGCCGGTCGCTACGCGAAGGCGTTCGAGCAATGGGAGGCCTTCCTCTCGCAGTATCCCGAGAGCCGCATGAGACACACTGTCTGCGAGATGCAGCTCCGGGCCGCCGGCAGGAGGGCGGGGGAGGACCTGGAAAAGGGCCTCGCCCTGTACGATTGCTTGATTGCCGGGGCTTCGTCCGAGGAATTCACCGTTCGCTGCCAGAAGGAAAAAGCGGATGCGTCGCTCCGGGCGGGCGAGTACCTGCGGGCGAGCGATGAATACCTCACGCTCATTGACCGCCATCCGGACAGCCCCTGGGCGCCTTACGCGTGGTACAAGATTGCGCAGTGCCACCTGAGAACGGCCGAGTGGGTGGGGCGGGGTGGGGAGTACCTGGAACAGGCGCGGAGGACCTTTCGTGATTTCGCGGCGAATTACCCCGAGCACCAGCTCGCCGGGAAGGCCCGGGAAGAACTCGCAGAGGTCCGTGCGATGCAGGCGGCCCGCTTCAAGAATATCGCGGAGTATTACCTGGGGCCGGGCCGCAGGCCGAGCTCTGCGCTGCCCTACCTGCGCTACATCCAGAGCGAGCTGGCGGATACGCCCCTGGCCGAATGGGCCGGAGAGAAGATGAAGGAAACGCTCAGCGGCGAGCGCGTTCCGGTCAGGGGCCATTACCCGGAGCTGGGCCTGCCGGGAGTGAGCGTTCGGGAACAGGAGGAGCCTGAGGCGGAATGAATCCCACGTGTGCCAGAAAGAGGCGCTGCTCGGGGCTCTGCGGCCGGGGCGCGCTGCTGGTTGTGGCTGCGGCGGCTCTGCTGCTGAGCGGTTGCGGCTACTCCACGTCCACTCTGCTCAGGAAGGACATCCGCACCGTTCACGTCCCCGTTTTCGAGAATCGCACCTGGCGTCGGGGGCTGGAGGTGGACTTGACCAGGGCCATCATCGAGGAATTGAAGTTGCACACCCACCTTCGCATCGCGCCGAAACAGGAGGCCGACAGCACGTTGGAGGGCGAGCTGCTCGATTTCGAGCAGTTCACCGTCAGGAAAACCGGGGAGGACATGATAGTGTTGAGACGCGCGGGGGCGACGGTGCGCTTCCGCTGGAGGGACAACCTGACCCTCAGCGACATTGTCCCTTCGCAAACCGTGAGGGAGACGGAAACGTTCGCGGTGGCGCGGGCCGAGCCGCTGGAAAGCCGTCTGTTCCAGGAGGTTGCGCAGCGCATCGTGGAAAGGATGGAGGAGGAGTGGTAGAATACAGGGGTGTGAGTGACGGGATGAGTCGAGCTCTGGAGCAGCTTGTCTGGTCAGGGAGGATCGTAGGGGCGTGAGGCGTGACGCTGACAAGAAACCGGAGGCCGGGGGCAAGGGAGGCGATCCCTCCAAAGCGCCCCGGAACCCGCTCAGGCGCCAGTTGTTCATCTGGCTGTTGGTCCTCGGCGGGGTGCTGGCGGGGCTGATGGTGATCAAGAGGAGCGCGGTGCCGGAGGCGACCGAACTCAACCTCATGCAGTTGGAGAAGCACCTGGCCGCCGGTCACGTCGAGAAGCTGGTCATCAAGGGCAGCAAGCACGTTACGGGGACCCTCAGGATCGGGGCGGCCCCTTACCGCAGGGTGAAGCTGACGGTCCCGGAGGCCTACCTGGACTCAACGGTCATAGACAGGTGGGCAAAGCATCTGTCGGAGAACGATGGGGATCTGAAGTCCGAGCCCTCGAACATGTGGCCGCTGCTCGCGATGAACGTGGTGCCTCTGCTGCTGCTCGTGCTTCTGATGCTGTACTTCTTCAACCGCCAGATGAGGATGGCGAGCTCTCGGGACGGGGCCTTTCCTTTCCTGAGAAGCACCGTGCGCCAGGCCCAAAAGGAGAAATCGAAGATCAGTTTCGCGGACGTGGCGGGGGTGGACGAGGCGAAGGCGGAACTTCAGGAGACCGTGCAGTTCCTGAAGAGCCCCGAGAAGTTTCAGAGCGTCGGCGCACGGATACCGCGTGGGATTCTGCTGGTGGGCTACCCCGGCACTGGCAAGACCCTGCTGGCCAAGGCCGTGGCCGGAGAGGCCGAGGTGCCGTTTTACAGCATCGCCGGATCGGACTTCGTGGAGCTTTTCGTGGGCGTGGGGGCCGCCCGCGTGCGCGACCTGTTTCAGAAAGCTCGCAGCACCCAGCCGTGCATCATCTTCCTGGATGAAATAGACGCCGTGGGGCGCAAGAGGGGCACCGGACTCGGTGGAGGACACGACGAGCGGGAGCAGACCCTCAACGCCATCCTGAGCGAGATGGACGGGTTCAACCGCGAGAACGGAATCATCGTGCTCGCCGCCACCAACCGCTCCGACGTCCTCGACCCCGCCCTGCTCAGGCCCGGCAGGTTCGACCGCGAGATCGTGGTGGATTTGCCCGACCTGGACGGGCGTGAGGCAATCCTCAAGGTTCACACCAGGAAGGTCAAAACAGAGCCCTCCCTGGACCTGAGGGTGATAGCGCGCGGCACCCCGGGGTTCAGCGGCGCCGACCTGGAGGCGGTGATCAACGAGGCGGCCATCCTCGCCGCCGTCAGGGGCAAGAAGAGGGTCGAACTGCAGGACCTGGAGGAAGCGCGGGACAAGGTGCGCTTTGGCCGGCAGAAAAAGAGCCGCATCATGAGCAAGGAAGACCGCATGTTGACCGCCTATCACGAAAGCGGCCACGCCCTCGTAGCCATGCTCCATCCAGACGTGGAACCTCTACACAAGGTGACCATTATCCCGCGCGGCTTCTCGCTGGGCATGACCATGATCCTGCCCGAAAAGGACAAGTACAGCCTGCGCAAGCGCGAGTGCCTCGGCATCCTGATCATGCACATGGCCGGGCGGGCAGCCGAAGAGCTTTTCTGCCAGGACATTTCCTCCGGCGTCAAGGACGACATCGAAACCGCCACCGGGCTGGCCCGCAAAATGGTGACCCAGTGGGGCATGAGCGAGAGGCTCGGGCTGGTCTCCTACTCCGACGAAGAAGAGCACGTCTTCCTGGGCAGCGAGATCACGCGCGCGAAAAGACACGGCGAGCACATCTCTCAGCAGATAGACGAGGAGATACGTGCCTTTCTGGAGGGTGCCCACTCTGAGGCCACGAAGATGTGTCAGGAACACGGACGTGAACTGAAGGCACTGGCCGGGGCGCTGCTCAAACTGGAAACGCTCACCTCCGCAGAGGTCCAGAAGATATTCGATGGCCGGAGTGCGGAGGAGTTGCTGAAAGAACGGGAGATAGAAGCCCAGCAGAAGCGCTCCCTGGAAAGCGCTGCCCCCGAGAGGCCCGAAGAAGACACGGCGGAGGGGGATGTGCCCGCGCCCGCTGGGAGTCCTGCCTGAGGGCCCGCCCGGACCGATCGCACCGGCGCCCGCAACCGATTTCTTCGCCCTGGATTGTGCCCGGTGACCTGCCGAAGACCCGACAAAGCCGGCAAAGAACGCCCGTGGTATGCCAACGGGCTCCGTTTCGAGTGCACGCGCTGCGGGCGGTGCTGTGCCGGGGAACCGGGCTACGTCTGGGTGGAGAATGAAGAAACCCACCTCATCGCGCGTTTCCTGAAGATCCCTGAAAAGGAGTTCCTGAGGCGCTTCTGCCGGCGTGTGGTGTTCCGCACCAGCCTCCGGGAGCGACCCAACGGCGAGTGCGTGCTGCTGACCCCCACCGGGTGCCGCATCTACCCCGTCCGACCGGCTCAGTGCCGGAGTTTCCCCTTCTGGCCACAGTTCCTGAAAAGGCCCGAACGCTGGAACGCGCTCAAGGACCGCTGTGCGGGAGTGGGCCACGGCAGGCTCTATAGCCGGCAGGAAATCGAGGAGCTCCGCGACGGCAAACGCCCCACATGACCGTCGGATGAGCCCTGCTGTCCTGCGGAATCTGGCTTGAAGGCCCAATACTCACGGCGAAGACGCTGTGTGGTCCGGGGAACGGCGGCTATTGGGGTGACGGCGCTGCTGGTTGATCCGCTTCATCTCTTCGTTGCCTGCTTGCTCGCGTCACCATCTTCTCGAGCGGTTCTTGGCGTTCTAACGAGGGACGCAGAGAAGGGGTAGATAGAGGCAACATGGCCCCATAATCTGGCAAACCGGCTGGGAAAATAGCTGAAGACCAGCGTGGGGGTGCGCACGGACTCCGGCTCATGCAGAAACTTGGCAACAAGGGCCGCCAATAAGACAAACACCGCCGAGAGGTAGAAGGTCAGACGGAGGTCAACGGCGTAACCGGCACCCTGCAAAGCAGATACAAGCCACCCTCCCAGGATGGCCATGGGGGCCCCGACCAGAGTTGCGAAGATATTGAAGGCGGCGAACTGAACGGAGCGGCCTTCGGGCCGTGATGTCTTGTACATCATGCTGCTAATGGCGACGCTCACGGCTGCGCTGCCAAGACCCGCAAAGAGGTTGGCCCAGGGCAGAAGGAGATAGGCCGAAAGCGGTGAGTTCGGCGGGATGAACAGCCAGATACCAGCGGTCGGAGCAAGCACTAACAGACCCAGGATCAGAACTGGCCGACAGCCGAACCTGTCGACAGCTTTTCCGCAGAACGGCGAACAGAGAAGCATGGCCGCGGTGAACACAAAGTTCAGAATGCCCAGGCCGAAAAAGCTCAGGCCCACGTCACGGAGGCAGTATGCGGCAGTGAACGGCCCGGCAATTGCACTTAGAGAGAAGACGGCGGTGACAAGCGCCAGCAAAACAAAGGGCCGGTTTCGGAACGTCTCGCGTGCGATCCTCCGGAATCCAGGCTTCCTCCCACCACCCGGCAGCGGGCATTCCGGTTGTGGAATGTACAGGGCAGCCGAGGCAAGGCCGAAGACGGCTCCGAAGAAGAACAGTCCTGCGAAGGCGAACAGGCCGTGGGACTTGATGATGTCCAGGAATCTGCCCTCGATGATGGCGAACACGGAGCCGACAATGCCTGCAAACAACAGGCAGTGCCCGAAAAACCGCCCGCGCCGCTCTGCCGGCACCAGCTCTCCGATCCAGCTCCCCCGCGCATTGGCCACGAATTGCCCAGAAAGTGTGACCAGGACAATAATGCCTATGAGAACTGCCATACGCTCGCCCGTGTTCATCACGTCGCCGAAGAACGCGATGATAGCGACGAGAAACCAGATCAGAGGCGATAAGAAAGCGAAGCCCACCGTAATCCACTTCCGGCTGACCCCTCGTTCAACGAAATATGCAGCCAGTAACTGAAAGGTCACGAAGAACTGAGGAATGCTGGCCATCACACCAAGCAAAATGTTGTCGGCGCCGAGCTCGATGGCAAAGCCGATCAAGAACATGCCCCCTGTGCTGGCGCCAAATATGGCGGTCAACATCGTCTGCACGTAAGTCAGTCTGATAGCCCGCCCCACCTGTGCAGCATCCGGCATGGGGATCTCTTTGCGGGATGTAACGTCTTTGGCCACTGCATTCCCTCGCTACGGTCCGCGGCGTGCGGGAAGCCTGAGGGGAGAATTCACGCCGCATGGTTCTCCTAACATGTTCTCGGGGTCTCACCGGGCCTATCTGCCGCAGCGGCCAACGGGCCTCACGGGGCGCTTCGAGGACTCGGCCCGGTCGTAAAGGCGAGCATTATGCCGCCCGCGGTGCCTCTTGTCAAGAGCAATCCGCACGGGGTTTGGGGAAAGGGCATTTTCGGGGAACAAGCGGGGCGCAGGCGCGCATTGAGAGAGACGAACGTGCACACCCCCGGCGGCAAACACAAGACATCCCCGCCGAGGCGGGCGGGAAGAGCGTGCTGTCCTCGAGCCGGCTCAGGAGCAGTTCCAACGGTACCTCCGCCCTAAAATGTTGTTGACCACCTACTGTGAAAACCTTACGTACCGGCACGACGGGGC